>JBGSLI010000001.1:0-2537 GCA_041740775.1 Alteraurantiacibacter sp.
GGGAACCGATCCGGGAATCTCCTGCAAACGCGCGCCATCGGCGGCCCCGCCCAGCGCGGGCATGGATCTGAGCAGGCCTTGCGTATAGGGATGCAGCGGCCTGTCGAGCACGGCGCGCACCGGGCCTTCCTCCACCTTTCGCCCGGCATAAAGCACCACCACCCGATCGGCATTTTCCGCCACCACGCCCAGATCATGCGTGATCAGCAGGATCGAGGTGCCCAGCCTTGTGCGCAAATCCGCCAGCAATGCCAGAATCTGCGCCTGTATCGTCACATCGAGCGCGGTGGTCGGTTCATCCGCGATCAGCACGCGCGGCCCGCACGATAGCGCCAGAGCGATCATCACCCTCTGCCGCATCCCGCCCGAAAGCTGGTGCGGATATTCATCCACCCGCCGCGCAGGTTCGGGTATCTGCACCAGTTCCAGCATGGCAATCGCCCGCTGGCGCAGGCGGGCCTGATCGCCGCCTTCGTGCAGCGCAATCGCTTCGGTGATCTGCCTGCCGATGGTGAGCACCGGGTTGAGCGAGCTCATCGGGTCCTGAAAGATCATCGCCAGATCGCGCCCGCGAATGGCGCGCAGTTCACGCTCGCTCGCCGCCAGCAGGTCGGTGTCGCCCAGCATGGCCTTTCCCGCCACGATCCGGGCCGGTGGTTCGGGCAGCAGCCGCATCGCGGCCAGCGAGGTGACGCTTTTTCCCGATCCCGATTCGCCCACCAGCGCGAGGATCTCGCCATCACCCAGCGCAATGCTCACCCCGTCCACCGCCCGCACCGCGCCGGACCGGCTGGCAAACTCCACCGTCAGACCGGTGATTTCCAGAACCGGGCGCGCGCTCATCCGTGCCTCGCAAAGCGCGGATCGAAAGTGTCGCGCAGCCCGTCGCCCAGCAGATTGACCGCCAGCACCATCGCCGAAAGCACCAGGCTGGGGAACAGCACGATATGCGGCGCGATGCGGAACACGCTGCGCCCTTCGGCGATGATATTGCCCCAGCTCGGCATATCGGGCGGAACGCCAGCGCCGATGAAGCTGAGGATCGCCTCGGTCATCACCGCAGCGGCAAATACGTAACTTGCCTGCACCAGCAGCGGCGCCAGCGTGTTGGGCAGGATATGGCGCAGCACGATCGCCAGCGAAGTGGTGCCCGATGCCCGCGCCGCTTCCACGAACAATTGATCGCGCAACGCCATCACCAATCCGCGCACCAGCCGGGTGACGCGCGGAATCTCCGCCACGGTGATGGCGATCACGATGTTGCGGATGCTGGCCCCGGTCAGCGCGATCAGGGCAATGGCGAGCAGAATGGAGGGGATCGCCATCAGCGCATCCATCAACCGCATCACCACGCCATCGATCCAGCGCACGAAACCGGTCACCAGCCCTAGCGCCACCCCGACCGAAACCGCGCAGATCGTCACCATCAGCCCCACCGCCATCGACACCTGCGCGCCGTGAATGGTGCGGCTGAGCACATCGCGCCCGAGCTGATCGGTGCCGAACCAGAAGGCCGCAGAAGGGCCTTGCAGCCGCTCGAACGGGGCAATCGCCTGCGGATCATTGGGCGCGATCAGCGGCGCAAACAGCGCCATCAGCGCCGCCAGCAGAAACAAGGTGCCGCCGATCCGCGCGCCGGAATGTTCCAGCAGCAAGGCCATGCGCGAGGGGCGGGCGGCAGAATCATTGCCCGGTGATGCGGCCACGGGTGCCACGGCAGCGGTCATGCCCTGATCCTCGGATCGAACCAGCCATAGCTGAGATCCACCAGCAGGTTTATCAGCACATAGACGCCCGAAAACAGCAGGATAACGCCCTGGATCACCGGATAATCGCGGCGCAGGATCGCATCGACCGTCAGCCGCCCGATGCCCGGAATGTTGAACACGGTTTCGGTCACCACCACCCCGCCGATCAGCGAGGCAAGGCTGATGCCGATGATCGTGACGATCGGTATCGCGGCATTGGGCAAGGCATGGCCGATCAGCACCCGGTAAGCGGGCAGCCCCTTGGCATGGGCGGTGCGGATGTAATCCTGCCCCAGAACTTCCAGCATCGATGCTCTGGTGGTGCGCGCCACCAGCGCCGAATTGACCAGCGCCAGCGCCAGCGAAGGCAAGGCAAGGTGATGCAGGAACGGCCCCAGCCCTTGCGCCAGCGAGCGGTAACCCTGCACCGGGAATGCGGGAATCCCCACGGCAAAACCGGCGATCAGCAGATAGCCCAGCACGAATACCGGCACCGAAAAGCCCAGCACCGCAAAACCCATCGTCAACCGGTCAACCAGGGTGCCCGCCCGCCACGCGGCAAACACACCCATCGGCAGGGCAATCAGCACGGTCAGCACCAGCGCCAGCACGGTCAGCGCCAGAGTCGGTTCGAGCCGTTGGCCGATCAACCCCAGCACCGGCCGGCCCGAAAAAACCGAATTGCCCAGATCGCCGCTCAGCACGCCGCCAAACCAGTTCCAGAACTGCACCAGAAACGGCTGGTCCAGCCCCAGCGCGGCGCGGATGCGGGCGATGTCTTCGGGGCCC
>JBGSLI010000002.1:0-2722 GCA_041740775.1 Alteraurantiacibacter sp.
GCCCTTCCACCCTTGAGGATATAATATCCGGGTGGAAGGGCGGGGGAGAGGGCTGGCCGGGCACCAAGCTTCAGGCGGAGGCCTGAAGCGCACCCATCATTTAGGCCGCTTGGCGCCGTACTTCGAACGGCTGCGCTTGCGATCCTTCACACCCTGTGTGTCGAGCACGCCGCGCAGGACGTGGTAACGCACGCCGGGAAGATCGCGCACACGCCCGCCGCGGATCAGCACAACGCTGTGTTCCTGCAGGTTGTGGCCTTCACCGGGGATGTAGCTGATGACTTCGCGCTGGTTGGTCAGACGCACCTTGGCAACCTTGCGCAGCGCCGAGTTCGGCTTCTTCGGGGTCGTCGTATAAACGCGGGTGCAAACGCCGCGCTTCTGCGGGTTCTGCTCCATCGCAGGGACCTTGGATTTGGCCTTCTGCGGAACGCGGCCCTTGCGGACCAGCTGGTTGATTGTCGGCATTAGTTCTCACTTCACCTGATGAGGGTGACACGGGTGCCGGACGATGGGGGAAGAGAGAGATGCTGGCCTCGGCCGTCATCCCGGACTTGATCCGGGACCGCTCACCGCCAGCGCATCGCCAACGGGAAAGAACCAGCCGAAACTGGCAGACGTCCAAGCCGAAACGCTCCACCCACAAGGTCAGGCCCTTCGGCCACCGGGTTACTTTGACGATTGCCCTCGTTGGAGAGCGCACCGCCAATGTTCAGCTCGCTCCGAGGACACGCCCCGGAAGGATGCGGGCCCTTAGGCGGGTTTGGGGTGGGGGTCAAGGGTTACGACTATCGCCACACTAGACCCCCCACCGCACCCAGCGCCGTGAAGAACAATAGCCACCAAGTGGCGCGGGTATAGCGTTCAGACGCGAGCGCGCTCCGCATCGCGGCCTCTGCCGCCTCTTTTTGCGCGATAAGCAAGCGCCGCTGCATTTCAAACTTAATCACCTCGTGATTAACACTTCCGGGAACTCGATGACTAAGTTCTTCGGCCAGTTGATCGTCTGTATGGGCGAGCAATGATTTCGCGTAGTTTCGTTTGGACTTCGTTTTTTCGTCGTCGGCAGCAGCTTGTAGATTCGCCCTCTCTTTTTCGAACGCTTCGCGTGCCATCTTTTCTCCAAGAGCCATTGCCGAAGCTAAATCTACAAGTTTTTCAGCATCTGCAGTCCGCATTGAGCGGAACCCACTTTCGTTCTCCCCATCATTCGCGCTCACAGCAAACTCCCCTGCTTGCCCGCGTCCATGTCCTCGCGCTTGGCGCTCTTGCCGACAGTCACATCAACCAGCGGGATGTTAGGCCGCTTGCCTTGGAACAACTCCGCCAGCGTCAGGATTTGCAGGCGGGGATAGGTGCGGCCCGTTGTCGGGTTCTCCCACAAGCCAACCGCCGCCGCATCGCGCTCCATCGCGCGGGTCGGGTTCTGTGCGGTGATGAACACACCAAACGGCGCGCGTTCGCGCTCGATGACTTGAGCGAGGCGGCCAATGTCCTTCACGCCGATGCCGCCGCCCTTCACTTCCACGATGGCGCGTTCGGTGCGCTTGCCGTCGGGCTTGAAATAGATGATCCCGTCAATCCCGCCGTCTGCGCCCTTGCGCCCGCCCTTCCACGGCTGCGCTTCGACCACGGACAGCGCCCAGAGTTCAAACTGGTGCTTGTCGCGTGCTGCAAGATCGAGCGCGGAGTTCAGGTCTTGCGGGCGGCCCACCACGTCGAAGGCGAGGCCGGGGAAGGCATCCTTCATCCGCTTTTCAATGAGGCCGATGGCGAGGTGGGTCACATCAATCCCGATCCATTCGCGCCCCAGTTTCTGCGCGGCGTGAACGGCGGTGCCGCAGCCGCAGAACGGATCGAGCACCACGTCGCTTTCGTTCGACGAGGCGGCGATGATTCGTTCGAGCAATCCTAATGGTTTCTGAGTCGGATAGCCCAGAGCTTCCCTGCCAGCTGCATTGAGCGAATTGATGTCGTCCCAGACGTTACCGACTGCCTGCCCTTTGTTTTCGTCGAGATAGCGCTTCAACGCTGGCCGCTTATTCATGTCATCGGGGCAGTGAATGCGCCCTTCACTGAACAGGCGCTCCATCGTCGAAAGCTGATAGCGCCAACCTCGCTTCGGCGGCTGATAGCCTCGCCATTCATACCAGCCATTGGGTTTGCCGGTTTTCTTGTTTATCGCCGCCATGCCTCCGCCCTCCGGGGCGGACATGTCTGACAGACGATACAATCGCCCGTCAGTGTCCTTGTGGCGATAGAACTTAGCGACGTAGGAAGGGTCAAGTTCAGCCCGAATCACATTGAACTTAGCTTCGTCGCTCTTTGCGTAATACAAGATCGTATCCGACAAGACCGCGAATTTCCGTTTGGCATCGCTATGCGCGCTCTGACGCTTCCATGTGATATCGTTGCGAAAATTCTTTGAACCAAACACCCCATCGAGCAGCAGCTTGAGGTAGTGGCTCGCGGTTGGGTCGCAGTGCAGATACAGCGATCCGGTCGGCTTCAGCACCCGGTGCAATTCGATCAGCCGGACCGCCATCATGGCGAGATAGGCCATCATGTCATTATCGCCCAGAAACGCCCGCATCGCCCGCAGCAATTCGAACGCATCCGAATTGCCGCTGCGCATCACATCGTCGAAGGCGCTTTCCGCGTTGTCATTCCAATGCCAGGTATCCTCGAACGCCTCGATCCTCACCAGCAGCCACCAAGTGGG
>JBGSLI010000003.1:0-4706 GCA_041740775.1 Alteraurantiacibacter sp.
GCGGATGGCGCACTGGCAGGGGCTGACGCTGGAGGACGCGATGCCGCTGCGCGTGGCGGGCGGGTTCCACTGGTTGTTCCTGACCGGCGAGGCACCCCGCCTGGGCGAGATATATCAGGGCCTGATGCGCGATCAGCGGCAGGCAGATGCGCTGGTGGCGGACATTGCCAAAACGTACGATCATCTGCTGCTGCCCTGGCTGGACAGCCCGCCGCAGACCAATGAGGCGGGCCGTTCGGCCAGCGTGATGGGCGCTCTGATGTGGCTTTCGGGCCGGCTGGGGCCGCGCTTCGCACTGAACGAGATCGGCGCCAGCGCGGGCATCAACACCATGATGGGGCGCTTCGCCTTCGATCTGGGCGGGGTGCAGGCGGGGCCGGGCCTGTCTTCCATCCGCATTGCACCCGAATGGCGCGGTCCGCCGCCGCCCGCCAGCCGGGTGGAAATATTATCCGCGCAAGGGTGCGATATCGCTCCCGTCGACCTGACCGACGATCGGCAGGCGCTGCGACTGAAGGCCTATGTCTGGCCCGATGCGACTGAACGGATGGCGCGGCTGGATGCAGCGGCGGCGATGGCGCGGCGCGCCCCGCCCGAACTGCTGCGGCAGGATGCGGCAGAATTCGTGGCAGCAATGCTGGCAAGCCCGCAGCCTACAGGCGTCACCCGCGTATTGTTCCACACCATCATGTGGCAATATCTGCCGCAGGCAAGCCGCATGGCGATTACAACTGCGATGGAGGCGGCGGGCGCACAGGCCACGGCGGAAAGGCCGCTGGCGTGGATCATGGTGGAAACCAACCGCGAAACCTTCAAACACGAATGCCGGGTGCGCTACTGGCCCGGCGGCGAGAAGGAAGTTCAGCTTGCCGAAGCGCATCCGCATGGCGCGTGGGTGGAGTGGATGGGAACGGATTAAGGCGAAGTCATCGCCAGAAACCTCTCCATCGCCGCATTTACCGCATCGGGCGCTTCCCACGGGATGAAATGCCCCGCATCGGCAATCCTCTCCACCGCAAGATCGCTCACCCAATCGGGCAGGCGATCGATATTGGCGGGCAGCAGCGCCTCGTCCTTCATCCCCCACATTACCAGCGTGGGGATGGTGACCTGGGGGAAGGGCGGGGGAGCAAAGCCTGCGGGAAGGCCGAAGGGTTCGTCCATCGCAGGCACATGCAGCCCGCTGGCGCGATACCAGTTGAGCATGGCAAACGCGCGGTCGGGATCGCTCCATTCTTCCAGCAGCAGCGCCTGTTCGGCGGGATCGTTGGGAGCCCTGCGGTCCCATTTGATCGCCTGCACCAGCAGCGCGGCCAGCCCGTGTTCACGCACCAGCGCATCATTGGCCGGATCGCGGAAGGCGCGCATATACTGGCTGGCAGCGCGTTGGCGCTCATCCTCCAGCAGCAATTGCGCAAACACCGCCGGATGCGGGGCGTTGGCGATGATGGCGCGGGTGACATGGCCGCTCGCCTGCCCGAAGGCGGCTACCAGCCACGCGATCGCGCCGCCCCAGTCATGGCCCACAATGGTGTAACTTCCCAGTTCCAGCGCCTGCGCCAGCAGGGCGATATCCTGCGCCAGCGCCATCGGCTCGTAATGTTCCACCCCTTGCGGGCGCGAGGAATTACCGTAGCCGCGCTGATCGGGCGCGATGCAGCGGAAACGGCCCGAAAGATGCGCGATCTGGTGCCGCCAGCTGCGGTGGTTTTCAGGAAAACCGTGGAGGAAAATCAGAGCGGGCGCATCGCGCGGGCCAGAATCCCAAACATCGAGTTCGATGCCGCTGGAAAGCCTTACCCGCGTCAGCGCGCTCACCTCACACCCCCCGGCTGGGAATGGCGAGCAGTTCGATGGTGAACAACAACGTCGCCCCGCCGGGGATTGGGCCGCGCCCTTGCAGGCCATAGGCGCTCGCCGCCGGGATCACGATTTCGGCGGTATCGCCCACGCCCATATAGGGGATGGCGACCTGCCAGCCGCGAATGAGGCCCGAAAGCGGGAAGGTGGCGGGTTCTCCGCGCGTAACCGAGCTGTCGAACACCGCACCATCGGTAAAGCTGCCGGTATAATGGATGGTGATCCGGTCCTGCACCGTGGGGGCGGGGCCGGAGCCGGTGCCAGCGGTGCGGCGGAACATGATCCCGCCTTCCAGCCGGTGCCAGCCATCCGCCGCGCTGAGCGAATGCAGCGCGGACTGCTGGGCATTGTGCCATTCCATGCTGCCCGGCGCGCCGGGGGCAGGGGCAGCGGGCGCATCCTGCGCTGTGGCGGGGGTGGCAAGCAGCAAGACGGCGAGGAGGAAGAGTGCGTGTTTCATGCCGGGCGAGATAGCGCGCGCTTCTGGCCCCGTCACCTCGTCATTGCGAGCAAAGCGAAGCAATCCAGTCCCGCAGCCAGTGAATAGTCGCAACCCTCGGAACTGGATTGCCGCGTCGCCTTCGGCTCCTCGCAATGACGAGGTCAGGGGTAACTCACCGTCTTGGGCACGCCCTCCGGCAACGGAATGAACTCCGCCTCGTCCCCCGGCACCTTTGCAAAGCGCCCTTCGCGCCAGTCTTCCTTCGCCTGTTCGATCCGTTCGCGGTCCGAACTGACGAAATTCCACCAGACGTGGCGACGGGTGGAAAAGGCTTCGCCGCCCAGCAGCATCGCCCGCGCGCCGCTGCGGCTTTCCAGCGTCATCGCCGCACCGGGTTTGAGCACCACCAGATCGTAGAGCGTCAGCGCGTGGCCATCGAGGCTCGCCTCGCCGCCCACCAGCATCACCGCGCGTTCGTCCGCCTGCGAATCGATGGGGATCGATCCACCCGCTGCCAGCAGGATTTCGGCATAGATCGTTTCGGCATGGCAAGTGGTGGCGGCGCGGCGGCCCCACAATTCGCCCATGATCACGATCGCCCTGGCGCAATTGTCCTCGACAATCGGCAGATCGCTCACCGCTTCGAAGGCCGGATCGATTTCTTCCTTGCCGTCGGGCAGCGCGAGCCAGGTCTGTATTCCGTAAAGCGAAGGGCCCTTCGCCCGTTCTGTCTGCGGGCTGCGTTCGGAATGGACGATGCCGCTGCCCGCAGTCATCAGATTGACCGTGCCGGGCCGGATGGTGGAAAATGTGCCGAGGCTGTCGCGGTGTTCGATCGCGCCCGCATGATCGCCGTCAAACAGCCAGGTGACGGTGGCGAGGTTGATATGCGGGTGCGGCCGCACATCCATTCCCTTGCCCAGATCGAGTTGCGCCGGGCCGAACTGATCGACGAACACGAACGGGCCGACCATGCGGCAATCGCGCGATGGCACCGCGCGGCGGACGGTGAAATCACCCAGATCGTGGCTGACGGGCGTGACCGTTTTCAGAATGCTCATGCTTCGGGAAAACTCCTAATGCTCGTCCAGGTCCTCATAATGGCGGAAAATCCCTTCCTCGCCAAATTCCAGCCGCCGCTCGCTGGCCAGATAGGGGGCGAGGGCTTCGATTTCCGGCACCGCGCCCTGCAAGCCTTCCAGATGCGGCCAGGCCCCCTGCATGCGCTTCATGTAATTGGGGAAGGCGTAATCCAGCCCCTCCATCAACTGGAACAGGCTGGTATCGACATGGGTCCACTGCTGGCCCAGGCTGAACGGCCCGCCACTGGCGGCAATCGCATTATCGAAATGGATCAGATATCTGGGAATGCGGCTGGCGCGGAAATGCGCGGATTTTTCAAACGCGGCGTCCATCTGGTCAGCATAATACAGCTCGCTGGCAAGCGGGTGGTGGGTGCTGTGAACCTCCTCCACCAGATCGGCGATGTCCATTTGCAGCTGGAACAATTGCAGATCCACTTCCATCTCGCCCGATCCCAGCCCGTGCTGTTCGGACAGATAGTGAAGGATCAGCGCGGTCTGGCCCACCACCACATCACCATCGACGATATAGGGCGGGGCGAAGGGGCGGATGCCTGCCAGCGCGTGCATGTGCTCCACCAGCGCATCGCCGCCTTGTTCGCGCGCCATATCGGTATAATCGATCCCGCCCGCTTCGCAGAACAGGCGGATGAATTCGCCGCAGCCCGGAAAATCTGGCCAATACCAAAGTTCCACGCTCACCTTTGTGCCGCCCAATGACGCTCGCCCGGCGCGTGGCATTGCATCGCAAAGGCGTGGACGCGGCCCCCCGGAATATCGCCCAGCGCCGCCAGCACCATGCGCTGGCGGGCCAGCCGGTTCTGCCCGTCAAAGGCGGCGCTTTCCACCACCACGGTGAAGTGGGATTCGCCGCTGCCATCATCGCCCGCATGGCCAGCATGATGCGCGCTGTCGTTGATGACTTCGAGATGGGTTGGGGCGAGCGCGTGGGTAAGGAGGCGTTCGATCTCTGCCTGAAGGGATGTGGTCATGGGGCGAAACTTGGGGGTTCCCATCGGGCGGCGCAATCCCCATTCTTGATCGCCGATGCGCAATCAGCGATTCCACGGACGATACGATAATGATGGCCGGATGTGCGATCATCCGTTCTGCTGCGAGGCGGGCGAATTCCGTGCGCCGGGCGCGCGCGGCAATTCGTTTGACGGGCCGGGCGAATGGCGCTGGTTCTGCCTTGAGCATGTGCGCGAATTCAACGCCGGATATGACTGGTTTGCCGGGATGAGCGCGGAGGAGATATATCGCGCGCAGGCGCCGGGCGCAGGCTGGGCCAGCGAAACGCCCGCCTTCCGCCCCACCGCCGG
>JBGSLI010000004.1:0-3751 GCA_041740775.1 Alteraurantiacibacter sp.
CGGCCGGTTCCGCCGCATCGCCGGGCGCGGTGGCAAACAGCGCCCCCACCTGATCGGGCATCGAACGCGCCAGGCACTGCGCCACCGCATCGGTGGGAGCAAAAATATCCGCCGGGGTTTGTGCCGCGCGCGCGATCCGCACATTCACCGGCGCATCGCCTTGTTCGAGCCAGTTCTCGGCAATCGAGCCCGCCATTAACAGGTTGCTGCTGCGTAGGGCATTGCGCTGGCCGACTGCATCGTAAGCACAATCGTCACGGGCCTCGCTGGCGAGCATCCGCAAGCCGTTGCGATAGGCGGTGGTGCGGAAATCGCCGTTCAATACGCGCAGGCTTTCCGCCGGATCGCGCTGCGCCACGCAGGCGGCAAAACTGTCGAGCGCCACGCGGGCTTCGATTTCTTCAGCGTCCTGCGCCTGCACAGGCGCGGTTGCCGCCACTCCGATAATCGCGACAATAAAGATTATCCGCCCGATCATTCTCCGCCCTCCGCAAACGCCACCAGATTGGTGCTGCGCGCCCACAAACCGTCTGCAATCATTTGCCGCAGAAGCGAGGCGCTTACCCTCAATTGCGCTTCGCTGTTTGCGCAATCGACGAATTGAGGAGCCAACAGGCTCACAGCTTCCGCCTCTTCATCCGATCCGGGCCGACTGCGCAACATGGCATCCGCCGCGTCGGGTGCTGCATAAACGATGCAGTCGCAAAGATCGGCCATACCGATAACCTGCGGATGAACATTCCTGCCCGCAAACCGTGGGGGCACGATGCGTTGGGCTCTGTCATCCATTGCCGGCGGACCGTCCGCTGCGGCAAGATAGGCTTCCTCCGCCAGCAAATTGCGGATGGTCGCGTTCTGGAAGCGAATGTACAATTCGCGATAGCGCCCCTGCATCACGCGGCCCATGCAATGCGACATCTCCAGATCGTCGAACAATGCGTCGGGCTCGATTCCCACTGCACCGTAATCGATCTGATAGAAATCACTGTTCGTCAGCAATCGTTCGACCGCTTCCTCGTGCCGATTATAGATGCAGTTCACTATCCGCTTCTGCAGATAACGCGCCGTCTGCGCTTCGACTGTTTCGGGTTCGAGCAGGAAGCGCGACCCGACCTGCGTTGCAGGACCGAGCCCGCCGCTATCGTCCTGTGCGAGCGCTGAAACGGGCCAGGCGAAAGCCGCAATCGCCAATCCGCCAAGAATTGCCGCCCTCACGCCATTGCCCCCCGGACAAGCCCGTCATTACGAGGAGGCGAAGCCGACGCGGCAATCGATGGTGCTGCACCGTGGATTGCTTCGCTGCGCTCGCAATGACGATGGAAAGGCTGGCGCATCACTCTGCCGCCTCCTGCAACGCGCCATCGCGCTCGGCTATCCGCCGCTCCAGTTCGGGCCGGAAGTGGCGGATCAGTCCCTGGATCGGCCATGCCGCCGCATCGCCCAGCGCGCAGATGGTGTGGCCTTCCACCTGCTTGGTGACCTGGTGGAGCATGTCGATTTCCTCGATTGCCGCATCGCCGGTGCGCAGCCGTTCCATCACCCGCCACATCCAGCCGGTGCCTTCGCGGCAGGGTGTGCACTGGCCGCAGCTTTCGTGCTTGTAGAAATAGCTGAGGCGGCTGATGGCGCGCACGATATCGGTGGATTTGTCCATCACGATCACGCCTGCGGTGCCCAGCCCGCTGCCCAGTTCCTTCAGCCCGTCAAAATCCATCAGCGCGGGGCGGATCTGTTCGGCGGGCACCAGCGGGACAGAGGAACCGCCGGGGATCACCGCCAGCAGATTGTCCCACCCGCCGCGAATGCCGCCGCAGTGCTTTTCGATCAGTTCCTCGAAACTGATGCCCATCGCTTCTTCGACGACGCAGGGCTTGTTCACATGGCCACTGATCTGGAACAGCTTGGTGCCCTTGTTGCCATCGCGCCCGAAGCTGGAAAACCAGCCCGCGCCGCGCCGCAAAATGGTGGGCACCACCGCGATCGATTCGACATTGTTGACCGTGGTGGGGCAGCCATAGAGGCCCGCGCCCGCCGGGAACGGCGGCTTGAGGCGCGGCTGGCCCTTCTTGCCTTCGAGGCTTTCGATCATCGCGGTTTCTTCACCGCAAATATAAGCCCCCGCGCCGCGATGCATGAACACATCGAAATCATAGCCGGAACCGCTGGCGTTCCTGCCCAGCAGCCCCGCGTCATAGGCTTCGGTGATAGCCGCCTGCAAAGCCTCGGCCTCGCGGATATATTCGCCGCGGATATAGATATAGGCGGCGCGCGCGCGCATGGCATATCCCGCGATCAGCGCGCCTTCGATCAGCTTGTGCGGATCGTGGCGGATGATCTCGCGGTCCTTGCAGCTGCCGGGTTCGCTTTCATCGGCATTGATGACGAGGAAGCTGGGCCGCCCGTCCTTCGATTCCTTGGGCATGAACGACCATTTCAGCCCGGTGGGGAACCCCGCCCCGCCGCGCCCGCGCAACCCGCTCGCCTTCACTTCCTCGATGATGGCATCCTGCCCGGCTTCCATCAGCTTCTTGGTGTTGTCCCAATCCCCGCGCGCCTGCGCCGCCTTCAGTCCGGGCGACTGGAAGCCGTAGACGTTGGTGAAGATGCGGTCCTTGTCCTGCAGGCTCATGCCAAAGCTCCCGACTGCCAGACCCAGAAAGCCGCCGCTGCAAGAATGGCGAGCAGCACCACGGTCTTGATGATGCCCTTGAGCACTTTCCAGGCGATGACGACGAGCGCTAGCGCGATAAGGATGGGGAGGATCATGTCCATCATTTCAACCCCCTGCCCTCGTCATTGCGAGGAGCCCCGCAGGGGTGACGCGGCAATCCATTTCCTGCCGTCGCGAGTGAGTGCGGGCTTCGGAACTGGATTGCTTCGCTTCGCTCGCAATGACGGAAATGGAAGGCCATTACCATTCCCCCCGGTAATCGTGGTTTTCGGATACCATTTCCTTCAACGTGGTCGGCCCGCCTGCAGGCTCTGACGTGTGCCGCCCCGGTTCCTGCGTGCCCGCCTTGGGCGCCTCGCCGCGCTCAAGCGCATCGAGCACCGCGTTGATCCGTTCGGCGGTCAGGTCCTCGTAATTGTCGTCATTGATCTGCACCATCGGCGCGGTGGCGCAATTGCCCATGCATTCGACCTCGGTGAAAGACCACAGCCCGTCTTGCGAGACATGCCCCGCCTGCATCCCGCGCGCCTTGCAGGCGGCGATGATATCGTCAGACCCGCGCAACATGCACGGCGTGGTGCCGCACACCTGCACGTGGAATCTGCCCACCGGGGCGAGGTTATACATGGTGTAGAAACTGGCCACCTCCAGCACCCGGATTACCGGCATGTCGAGATATCGGGCGACATATTCGATCACCGGGATCGGCAGCCACCCTTGCGTGCCGGTGTCCGCGCCTACCTGCCGCTGGGCCAGATCGAGCAGCGGCATCACCGCCGAGCGCTGGCGGGTTTCGGGATATTTGGCGATGTGCCAATCGGCCTTCGCGCGATTGGCATCGGTGAAGGCAAACGAACCCCAGCGGGCGCGCAGTTCGGGCGTATCGGGGGCGATGTGTCTGGCGGCCATTACGCGCTTCCATTCCAGAAAGTGGCACTCGAAAGCCCCTCCCCTTCAGGGGAGGGGTTAGGGTGGGGTTTGTCCGTTACAGACGACACTGCCCCTAGCGGACAGACCCCACCCCCGGCCCCTCCCCTGAAGGGGAGGGGAGTAGTTGGCCCAGCGCCCATCACCGGTCAC
>JBGSLI010000005.1:0-3572 GCA_041740775.1 Alteraurantiacibacter sp.
GTCACCGGGGCTTTCGAAACGGAACGCCCCGCCGCCCGCCTTCTGCCCCCAGCCGCCGGCGGATCCGTCCATCTGCTCGAGCCGCTCGGCAAGTTGGCCCACCTGTTCGGTCAGCCGCAGCAGCGTAAGCCGATCGTCCTCCGACAATTCTCGCAGCCGCAGATTGGGCAATTGCGCCAGCACCCGGCCCAGCGCGATCACCCGTTCGGCGCGCAAAGGTTCGACAAGGATCTGCGGATTGCTCTGCGCACAGCAGCCGAAAACAATATCGAGCGCATCCATCGAAGTCGAGACGATCAGCCGCGCGCCCGATTTTGCCGTGCGGCTGTCCAGCCTAGCCAGCGTGGCCATCGCCTGCGCATCGGGGCGCGGGCAATCGAGAAGCACCAGTTCCCCCAGCGCGCGCGCATCGCCCGCGAACAGCTGATCGAGATTACCGCATTCGCGCAATTGCAATCCGGCGGCGGCGGTATCATCCGCCATTTGCCCGCGCACCCGCACGCAATCGGCGAAGATCGACACGCCAAGCGGCAGCCCGGCGCTGTCTGCCGTCGCCGCATATGCGAAATCGACCTCTGCCATTACCGCTGTTCTCCCGAATCGCAATTAGGCGAACAAGATGAGAACAAAACAGGTTATTGTCAAGAACGTGCGTTAAGCATCAATCGGCGAAGGGGTCGCGCACCATGATCGTATCCTCGCGTTCGGGGCTGGTGGACACGCTGGCCACCGGGCATTCGATCAGTTCCTCGATCCGGCGGATGTATTTTATCGCCTGCGCGGGCAGATCGGCCCACGAACGCGCGCCCACGGTGGAGCCTTCCCAGCCCTCGAAATCTTCGTAAATCGGCTCCACTGCAGCCTGATCGGCGGCGTGGGCGGGAAGGTAATCGAGCACCTTGTCTCCCAACCGGTAACCGGTGCAGATGCGGATCGTTTCGAACCCGTCGAGCACGTCGATCTTGGTCAGTGCAATGCCGGTGACGCCCGAAAGCGCGCAGGTCTGCCGCACCAGCACCGCATCAAACCAGCCGCAGCGCCGCTTGCGCGCGGTAACGGTGCCGAATTCATGCCCGCGTTCGCCCAGCTTCTGCCCCACTTCGCATTCCAGTTCGGTGGGAAAAGGCCCGCTGCCGACGCGGGTGGTATAGGCCTTGACGATGCCGAGCACGAAGCCCGCCGCATTGGGGCCAAGCCCGCTGCCGCTGGCCACCGTGCCGCTGACGGTGTTGGAGCTGGTGACGAAAGGATAGGTGCCGTGATCGACATCGAGCAGCACGCCCTGCGCGCCTTCGAACAGGATCCGCGCGCCCGATTTCTTCACCTCGTTCAACCGCTTCCACACCGGCTGCGCAAACTGCGCCACAAAGGGCGCAATCTCGCCGAGTTCGCTGAGCAGCGCGGCGCGGTCCACCGGCGGCTGGCCGAAGCCAGCGCGCAAGGCATCGTGATGCGCGCACAGCCTGTCCAGCTGCGGTTCGATCGCATCCAGATGCGCCAGATCGCACACACGGATCGCCCGGCGGCCCACCTTGTCTTCATAAGCAGGGCCGATGCCGCGCCCGGTGGTGCCGATCTTGCCCTTGCCCGCCGCGCTTTCGCGCAGACCATCGAGATCGCGGTGCAGCGGCAGGATCAGCGGGCAATTGTCGGCGATGCCGAAATTGGCGGTCGTGATCGAGATGCCCTGCGCCTCCAGCCGGGCGATTTCGTCCCGCAAGGCCCAGGGGTCGAGCACCACGCCATTGCCGATCAGGCTCAAGGTGCCGGTAACGATGCCGCTGGGCAGCAGCGAAAGCTTGTAGGTCTGATTCCCCACCACCAGCGTGTGCCCGGCGTTGTGCCCACCCTGGAAGCGCACCACCACATCGGCGCGGGCTGCCAGCCAGTCGACGATCTTGCCCTTGCCCTCATCGCCCCATTGGGCGCCGATCACGGTGACATTGGCCATTGACTATCATTCCTGCAAAGCGGCAAACCGCGCGGCCCTAGGCGGTGGGGGCGGCAAGGGCAAGCCACCGCTGCGGCATGGTGGCGCATATCCGCAGGTAACCGGTGCGGGCTGCGGGGCGAAACAGTTCCGGTTATTGCGGGAGAGTTTCCATCGCCATTGTTCTGTTGCTCGGCTTTGCCGCGCTGTTTCTTGCCTTCAGCAATGGCGCCAACGACAATTTCAAGGGATTTGCCACCGTCTGGGGCAGCAATACGCTGCCGTTCCGCCGCGCGCTGATCCTTGCCACCGTGGCCACCATGGCGGGCGGAATAGCATCGGTGATGATCGCTGAAGGGCTGGTGCAGCAGTTTTCGGGCAAGGGGCTGGTGGGCGATGATCTGGCCAACACCCCCGGCTTTGCGCTGGCGGTGGCATCGGGCGCGGCGATCACGGTGATGCTGGCAACAAGGCTGGGCTTTCCCATTTCCACCACCCATGCGCTGGTGGGCGGGCTGGTGGGTGCCGGGCTGGCGCAAGCCGGAGCGCAAAACGGCGCATCGATCAATCTGGGCAATCTGGGTTCGGGCTTTGTCCTGCCGCTGTTGACCAGCCCGTTCATTTCGGCAGCACTCGGCTATCTGGTTTACCGCGTACTGCGCTTTGCCCGCGCGCGCCGGATGACGCGCCACCCGCTGGCGAGCGGCGAAACGCCGGCTGAAACGCGCCCAAGATTTGCCGACGCGATCCACTTGCTCTCCGCCAGCGCGATCTGCTTTGCGCGCGGGGTGAACGATACGCCGAAACTGGCCGCGCTGCTGATCGGATCGCAATTTCTGGGTGGCAACGGGTCGGCGCTGGCGGTGACCGCGGCGATGGCGGTGGGCGGCTGGCTGATGTCGCGCCGGGTGGCCGAAACGATGAGCCTGCGGATCAATCATCTCGATACCGGTCAGGGCATTTCGGCCAATCTCATCACCGCCGGACTGGTGCTGTTTGCCAGCCGTCTGGGCCTGCCGGTTTCCACCACCCATGTCTCGGTCGGATCGATCATCGGCACCGGCGGGGCGGCGGGCACGCTGGATCTGGCGGTGGTGCGCAACGTGCTGCTGTCTTGGGTGGCAACGCTGCCGATTTCGGCCGCAGCCGCCTTTGCGATCGGCTGGCTGATCTGAACGGTGGGGCCACAACGCGACAGATTGCGGCAATTTGCGACTGGAAAGGCGGCGTTCTCCGGGAAATCCCGGCCGGTTCTTCCGATAGATCCGTCAGGAAAGTATGAATGATCTAATGGAGCGATGCCAGAAAGCTTGTCGGCGTTGACGTGACCTCTTGCTTTCCTCCAGCCGGGATTGGAGCTGGGCGGTTGTTTTGCGCATTTTAGCCTGCCGCTTCGGCTATCACGATGTTCCCGTGGCCGGACTGGGCGGAGACGCGATGATCGACCATTTCGACGAGCTGGCAGGCGTGCTCACATCGCTCGCCTGACGTTGCTGTATTGACATCATAAGACACCGAGCTAACCTCGCGCGCGGGACGTCCCACAGGGGGAGGATGCGATGTATAGCGAACAGGATTTGCGCGATGCGGTGGCGGGCGGCGTGATCAGCGCCGAAGCGGCCGAGGCGCTGCGCGGCCAAGA
>JBGSLI010000006.1:0-2804 GCA_041740775.1 Alteraurantiacibacter sp.
GGCGAGCGAGACGAAAGCGGCGGCGCGGCGGCGCGTGATGATGTTGCGGCGCATCGATCCTAACCCCGTGTTTCCGGATGGATGCCCGCGCCCTGCGGCTCGCCCGGCCCTTCGGCCTGGCCCAGCAGATCATGGCCCACATCATCGTCGCGCAGCGTATCGAGATGCATCAGCTTCTTCACCAGCGGGCTGATGACGACCACGGCAATGCCCACGCCCACTGCGATCCAGCCGATCTGGCTGTAAACCGCCAGCACGGTTTCCTTGCCCGCGCCCTCGCCCGATGCCGCTTCCGAGCCCGTCGCCGCAGCGATCAGCCCGGCAACGAAATTGCCCGTGGCCGAAGCGAAGAACCAGGTGCCCATGATAAGGCTGGCCATATGCGCGGGCGCCAGCCGGTTCATCGCCGAAAGGCCGACGGGCGAAAGGCACAGTTCGCCGGTGGTATGCAGCAGATAGATCAGGAAGATGAAGATCACCGGGGTCATGTTGGCCATGCCCACCGCCTGCGCGCCCAGCACCAGCACCAGGAAGCCCGCGCCCAGCTGGATCATGGCAAGGCCGAACTTGGCCGGGGTAGAAGGCTCCAGCCCCTTGGCGGCAAGCCAGGTCCACAGCCAGGCAAACAGCGGTGCCAGCGCGATGATGTAGATCGGATTGATCGACTGGAAGATCGAGGCGGAAACGCCCGCCCGGTCGACATAGCGATCGGTGAACAGATTGAGGCTGGAGCCGGCCTGTTCGAAAAGCGCCCAGAACAATACCGAGCCGATGATGAGGAACATTGCAGCGATAATACGGTCGCGGTCGTGGAAAGCTTTCGTCATTCCTTGCTGGACCAATATGGCCACGAGTAAGGCAAGGCCTGCCAACGCCAAATAGGTTCCAATGGGATTCATATTCAGCGACGCTAACAACATCCCTACTACCATGACCGCACCCCCTGCGAGAAACAGATTGGCAGGTCCCGACGGAGCTGACGCGTAGCCCCCATAAGGCAATTGAAAAGCCGCTATCCAAAGAACGTAGGTAACGAGGCCGGCTCCAAAGACGCCCAATATGCCGCCGACAACGCTTTGGTTTTGTACGAGCCACCAAGTCACCGCGACTGCGGCAACGCCGACCAAATAGAGAAACCACTCGAATTTGACGCCCATATAGGGGGCGTTGAGTTTCTCCGGAACGTTACTCTCGCCCTTGCCCAGCAGCAGCGGTTTGAAGATGATGAAAACCAGCAGGCCCAGCAACATGCCCACGCCCGCCGCGCCGAAGCCATAGGCCCAGCCATAGGTCTGGCCCAGATATCCGGCGATGATCGTGCCCACCGCCGCGCCAACATTGATGCCCATGTAGAAGATGGTGTAGGCGCCATCGCGGCGGATATCGGTGCGGGGATAAAGCTGGCCCACGATCACCGAGATATTCGCCTTCAGGAAGCCCGAACCCACGATGATGAAGGCCAGCGCGGCCCAGAACACGTTGATCATCGGATTGGCTTCATGGCCAACCGCCGTCTGGCCTTCGAACGCCATCAGGAAGTGGCCAATCGTCAGCAGCACCGCGCCGAACAATACCGCCTTGCGCTGGCCCAGATATCGGTCCGCCAGATAGCCGCCCAGCACCGGGGCAATATAGACCAGCGCAGTATAGGCGCCGTAGATAACGCTCGCGCGTTCATCATTGTAGAGCCAGTGTTGCGTCAGATAGAAGATCAACAGCGCGCGCATGCCGTAATAGGAAAAACGTTCCCACATTTCGGCAAAGAACAGCACGAACAGCCCCTTGGGGTGCCCGGCAAATTCGGGTTTGGGGGAGGCGACGATGGCCCCGCCGGCGATCAGCAGCAGAACAAGGAAGGTTGCCGCAATGGCAACGATGGCTTCTTCAATGGTCACGTAGATTTGCTCCCCGACACCGGCGCGCGTCGCGCCTGCTGTTCTCGTAAACTGCGCACCCTAGCGATTGTTTTGCGCTTGTGAAGCCGTTTCGGTTGCATCGGAAACCGCCTTCGCGCGCGACCCCATGCTTGACCTGCCCCGCTGTATTATGGCACTGATGCACTGACATGAGCGATACCCGCCCCGTCTATCTGCGACTGCGCGAACAGATTGCCGCCGCCATCATCGACGGGCGTTATGGCGAGGGGGAAATGCTGCCGTCGGTGCGCGCTTTTGCGGCGGAGCAGGGGGCCAATCCGCTCACCGTGGCCAAGGCCTATCAGCAGTTCCAGACCGACGGCCTGATCCGCGTGCAGCGCGGCGTAGGCATGTTCGTGCGCGAAGGCGCGGCGGGCACGCTGCGGGCGAGCGAACGGACGGCGTTTCTGGAACAGGAATGGCCCGCCATCCGGCTGCGGATCGAGCGGCTGGGACTGGACTTGTCCGATCTGCTCGAACAGGCGTGATCGCATCCGCGCCGACCTGCGTCGGGCGCAGGCGCGATTGCGCTACAATCGCGTGAAAAATGCGCCATGGCATTGCGCGACAAGCAATTGTCTGGCAATCTACTTGTAAATCGCTTGCGGAATTGCGTGTCCGGCGATTGAGGTCATGCGGGTCGCACCCATAACCCGATCGGGGAACATTATGATCAGGTCTGAACTTCTCGTGGCTCTTGCAGCCGACAATCCCGATCTTCGGCCCGAAGAGGTCGAACAGGTTGTGAACATCTTCTTTGACGAGATCACCACCCGGCTGGCAGAGGGCGGCCGCGTCGAGCTGCGCGGTTTCGGCACCTTTTCCACGCGCGCGCGCGATGCCCGCAGCGGGCGCAATCCGCGCACCGGGGCAACGGTGGACGTTCCC
>JBGSLI010000007.1:0-4302 GCA_041740775.1 Alteraurantiacibacter sp.
GCTCAACCGCCTGCCGCAATTCGTGCCTTCGCAGGTGCCCACCGACGGCGGCGATATCCAGCCCACCGCCACCAACACGCCGGGCGCGGCGACCGTGTCGCTGCGCGGCATCGGCGCCAACCGCAATCTGGTGCTGATCAACAGCCGCCGGGCAACGCCGGGCAATGCTTCGGGCGTGGTCGATATCAACACCATCCCTTCATCCGCAATCGAGCGGGTGGAAGTGATTTCGGGCGGCGCTTCGGCCACCTATGGCGCGGACGCGGTGGCGGGTGTCACCAACTTCATCCTGAAGCGCGATTTCGTCGGCCTTGAACTCGATAGCCAGGCGATGATCACGCAGGAAGGCGACGGTTTCGAATATCAGATCGGCGGCATCATGGGCGCCGATTTTGACGATGGCCGCGGCAATGTCAGCCTGGCAATGTCCACCAACAAGCGCGAAGCCAACTTCCAGCGCGATCGCGATTTCTACCGCGATCTGTGGTCCGATCCGAGCATCGGCGGCACGCAGTTCTTCATCGAAACGCCGGGCATCAATTTCGGCTTTGGCAATCTCCCCGATTTCACCCTGGCCTTCCCCAATGCCAATCCGGCCATTCCGGCGGCGGGCACCACGGTTTTTTCCAATACCGATGGCTCCCCTTTCACCACCACTTTCGGCGCGCGCGGCGGGGTTCCCAATTTCAACGGCGCCACCGATGGCCTGCCGTTCCTGTTGAGCGACGCGGGCACGCTGAGCGAAAACAACACCAATCTGTTCAATATCCTGCCGCTGGTGCGATACAATTTCCTGGCGCAGGGCAATTATGAAGTGAACGACTGGATCGGCGTTTTCGGCGAAGTGATGTTCAGCCAGGTGAAAACGCGCAGCACGCAGGAACCCGGCCCGATCACCGCCGGCTGGAGCGTGCTGATCGATCCCACCGTGCTCGATCCGGGCCAGTTGCCGACCGCTTTCGAAACGCTTCTCGCCAGCCGCGCCGATCCCGATGCGCCGTTCGATCTGCGCTGGCTGCTGCCCTTCCCGCGTTCGGGCGAGGCCGATGTGACGACCTACAACATGACCGCTGGCCTCGAAGGATCGATCCCCGATACCGACTGGACGTGGGAAGCCTTTGTCAGCCACGGCGTGTCCTCCACCTTCTCGGTGCAGAAGGGCATTCCCTCGCTCGAACGGCTGCGTGCGGTGATGCAGGCACCCAATTTCGGCGCGGGCTTCCGCGCGCAGGGCAATGCCGGGCCGCCCGATTTCGGCTTTGGTGCCAGCACCGCCACCTGCACCAGCGGGATCAATCCTTTCGCCATCCAGGCCGGTGCCGAAATCTCGGCCGACTGTCTCGAAGCGGTCAGCGCCGATCTGAAGAACCGGTCCTCGATGCGGCAGACGATCGCCGAAGCCAACGTACAGGGCAGCCTGTTCGAACTGCCCGCAGGGGATGTGGGCGCGGCCTTCGGCGTCAGCTATCGCGAACTCGATTTCGAATTCGTCAACGATACGCTCACCACACAGGGCCGTTCGTTCAACGATCAGGCGCTGGGCATCTTCCCCAGCGGCAATTCGGAAGGTTTCATCGACGTTTCCGAAATCTATGGCGAATTGCTGATCCCGGTCCTGTCGGACATTCCCTTCATCCAGCAGTTGAACCTCGAACTGGGTGGCCGTTATTCGGATTACAGCACCACCGGGGGCAGCTGGACCTACAAGATCCTGGGCGATTGGGAACTGAATGATTTCGTCCGCATCCGCGGCGGATACAACCGCGCCGAACGCGCGCCCAATATCGGCGAACTGTTCCTTGCCCCGCAGCAGACCTTCGGGGTCAACAGCGTGGGCGATCTGTGTTCGTCGAGCAATCCGCTGCCCTTCTCGGCCAATCCGAACAACGCCAATGGCAATAATGTCCGCGCAGTGTGCGAAGTGCTGATGAACCAGACGGGCGATCTTGCTGCCGCGCCGTTCTTCTATCAGCAGGATGTGAACGGGGTGTTCCTGAACGGAGCATCGGCAACCGGAACCTTCGGCTTTGCCTTCCCGACGCTGCGTGGCAACGACACGCTGCGGCCCGAAGAAGCCGATACCTGGACCGCAGGCGTGGTGCTTTCCTCGCCCTTCTCTTCCGAACTGCTGTCGAACATGCGGCTGTCGGTGGACTGGTTCAATATCAAGGTGGACGATGCCATCGGTTCTCAAACCATTGCCGTTGCGCTTCGCCAGTGCCTCGATCCGTCGCTCAATCCGCTGGTGCTGACCGATCCCACCGCTGCGGCGAGCACCGCGTTCTGCCAGAACGTGCCGCGCAATCCGGTTACCGGCGCGCTGGGCAATGTCACCACCACCTTCGTCAACAACGGCAGGTTTGAAGTGGAGGGCATCGATGCCAATCTCAGCTGGCGCGCACCAGTCGGCCCCGGAACCGTCGGCCTCAACGTGCTGTTCAACTATCTGATCGATTTCAAGTCTGCCGAACTCGTCACCGACCCGCTGGCGGAATTTGTCGGAACGCTTGGCGTCGGCCAGAACGGGTTGAACCCCGGCCCGTTCGAATACCGCGTGCTGACCGATCTCAATTATTCGATCGGTGCCTTCACGCTGGGGATGCAATGGCAGCACCTGCCCTCGATCGAAGACGGCACCGAAGGGCAGTTCGGCCCCACCCCGACAACCGGCTTCTCATCCTACAATATCTTCCACCTGAACAGCAGCTTCACCATCAATGATGCGGTTACCGTGCGGTTCGGGGTGGACAATCTGTTCAACAAGGACCCTGAAATCGGTCTGCGCAACCTTGCCAACAACAATCCGTCGGTTACCGGGCAGTTGCCGGGCGGTTCGTTCAACACCGATTTCTACGATACCAATGGCCGTCGCTTCTATGTGGGCGCGAACCTGGAATTCTAAATAGCGGTAATGACCGAAAGGAAGGGGGCCTCTCCGGCAAGGAGGGGCCCCTTTTTTCGTATCTCAAATGAAGGTTGTGCGCCCCGCCCGGTGCGATTAGATCACCCCCGCAAGCGCCCGTAGCTCAGCAGGATAGAGCATCGGATTCCTAATCCGGGGGCCACAGGTTCGAATCCTGTCGGGCGCACCATTTCCTTCGTCCTCAGTGCCATTCCCTCCGCTTTGCTGCGGGGCACTCGCGGGCGGGCGGTCGGCCTTGCGAACCCATCCGGGTTCGAACCTGCTCCTCTGGAGCGCACCATTTTCATACTCGCCGCCGCTCCCTTCGCCGGCTTCGTCCAGCGGCACCACCCGAACAAACATGCGGCCGGGTCAGGCGTTTACGTCCGCATAATGCTTTGGCGCGGGCAGGCCGTCCATCTTCTGCCGCAGCAGCGGGGCAAAGCTGGGGCGGCTTTTCATCACCCGATACCATTCGCGCGCGCTGGCGTGATCGGACCAGTCGATCCCGTCCAAGTAATCGACCACCGATAGCTGCGCGGCGGCAGCGAAATCGGCCAGGCTCAGCTGCCCGCCCGCAATCCAGCGGCGGTTGTCCACCAGCCAGTCGATATAATCGAGATGTTCGTGCAGCAGCCGCATCGTTTCACGCAGCACGCGGCTGTCGGGCGATTGCCGCAGCACCAGCCGCTTCTTCATCTTTTCGTGCAGCAGCGGGCCGGTGATATCGGCGTAAAAGCTCTGATCGAACAATGCCACCAGCCGCCGGATTTCCGCCCGCGACCGCGCGGTGCCCAGGATCAGCGGGCGATCGTCAACCGTTTCCTCCAGATATTCGCAGATCACCTGGCTATCGATCAGGGTGATCTTGCGGCCCGGATCGTGCAGGACCGGCACATTGCCGGCCGGATTGAGGTGGCGGAACTCCTCCCCCGCATCCCACGGATAAAGCGTGACCAGATCATAGCCGATCGACTTTTCGCCAAGCGCAAGCTGGACCTTGCGGCTGAACGGACAGAGCGGGAAATGATATAGGTGCCACATAGGTGGCTCAAGCTATTGCCCCAAGCGCGCGCGCCGGTCCAGCCGCCATACCGCTGCTATCAACGGGAACCGGGCATTTCGCGCGCATAGTTTTCGGCAATGGCGCGCATTTGCGGCAGCAGCTGTTCAAAGGTGCCCGCCATCCCGGCCATTGCCTGCATCATTTCGGGCAAGCGTTCGGCCACGATTTCGGGCGCATTAGCCGCCTGCGGACCGACAAGATCGCGCACCCGCGCATCGGGATCGATCGCGGGTGCATCCTCCCCCGCCATTTGCGCCGCCGCCTCGGCCAGCGGCCCCACGGGCATTTCCATCACCGCGCCCACCAGCATCGCCGCCATCAGCGCCGCCTGTTC
>JBGSLI010000008.1:0-3348 GCA_041740775.1 Alteraurantiacibacter sp.
CGGGCGCGGGCGATCACCTGCTCCAGCGCTTCGAGCGTGGGCACCGGGCTGGTATTGGCAGCCAGAATGATAAACCCGCGCGCAAGGCCGCGCCGTGCGGCATCCGAATTGGGATCGACCGTGGTGATGGCAAGACCGGTGGTATCAGCGGAAACACCTAGCTGGCGGGCGATTTGCGGATCCACCGGAACAGCCTGAATGCCCAGCGCCTGCTGGACGATGGTGCTGGAATTGTTCGGCGCCGCGCCCGCTTCGCCCGCTTCGCCATCCTCCTCGAACAATCGCTGCTGCGCCAGTTCTTCCTGACTCGGCCTAAGACCTACGGTGATATTCACCCGGCGGCGTTCGCCATCGCGCAGATAGGTGAGCGGCACGGTGGTACCGGGACGGATATTGGCGACGATGAAGGACAGCGTGTTGTCCGGGGTGATTTCCTGGTTGTTGACCGAAAGCACCACGTCGCCCGCGCGCAGGCCCGCAGTTTCGGCAGCTTCGCCCGGTTGCACACCCTGCACCAGTTCGCCGCGATTGGCGGCAATCCCAAGCGCTTCGGCAATATCGGCGTTCACCGGCTGGATCTGCACGCCAAGGAAACCGCGCTGGATATCCTCTCCCGCGATCAATTGCTGGACAATCGGCGAGGCGACTTCGGCGGGGATGGCAAGGCCGATGCCCACGCTGCCGCCCGACGGCGAAAGGATGGCGTTGGTGATGCCGATGACATTGCCCTGCATGTCGAACAGCGGGCCGCCCGAATTGCCGCGATTGATCGCCGCATCGGTCTGGATGAAGCGATCATAGGCGCCCGAACCGACATTGCGCAGCACGCTGGAAACGATCCCGCTGGTCACCGTGCCGCCAAGCCCGAAAGGATTGCCGATGGCGATCACCCAATCGCCCACACGCGCCTGTGCCGAATCGCCGAAGCGGACGAAGGGGAAGGGCTGGGCGCGGGCGATCTTGAGCACCGCCAGATCGCTGTCGGGATCGGTGCCCACCACTTCGGCCGGATATTCGGTGCCGTCGGGCAGCGTTACCGTCACTTCCTCCAGCCGCGCGCGGGCATCGGGGGAAACGACGTGATTGTTGGTGACGATATAGCCGTCTGCCGAAACGATGAAGCCCGAACCCAGCGAAGTCGCCTCGCGCGTTTGCGGGGTGGCGGGGCCTTGCTGGCGGCGCTCGAAGAACTGGCCGAAGGGGGTACCTTCAAACGGGTTGGCCGGCTGTTCCACCGTGATCGACTGGCGGGTGGAGATATTCACCACGGCGGGCTGCAACTGCTCCGTCAGATCGGCGAAACTGGTAGGCGCCCCTGCCACGGGGACGACATTTTCCATCCTTATGCGGTCGTTCTGCGCCACCTGCGCGCCCGCCGGGTGGCCGGTGATAAGCGAGATGGCGGCGCCGCCTGCCAGCAGGGCCGAAGTGATGCCGTAAGAATAGCGCACTGGCTTCACGTCCTTGTCTTCCTCTTGTTCAATTCCTTGCGCGCGCAGATGTGCGCAACGCTTCTGTCATCAATCCGTCGTTTCCACCGCATTGCGGCTGAATGGCCGTTTAACGACATTTGTAATCGTGGTTACCTGCCGCCCTGGAACTGGCGCAGATAATCATTGTCCGGGCTGAGGATCACCGCGCTTTCGCCAACGCCGGTTTCTCCTTCGCGCGCGGGGCCGAAAGTTTGCCGGTAACTTTCCATCGCCCGGTAGAAATCATAGAAGGACGGGTCCTGATTATAGGCCTCGGCATAGATCTGCGCGGCATTGGCAGATGCCTGTGCGCGCAGGATCTGCGCATCGCGGCGCCCGCCCGCGCGGATCGTTTCGGCTTCTTCCTGCCGTTCGGACCGCATCCGGTTGAACGCGGCCTGCAAGGGTGTGCCTTCGGGCAGATCGGCGCGCTTGATCCGCACATCCAGCACCTGCGCGCCATATTGGCGGGCCTGCTGGTCCAGCTGATCGCGGATATTGGTCATCGCATTGCCGCGTTCGGGGGTGAGCAGGCTGGCAAAGGTGCGTCGCCCCAGTTCCTGCCGCAACACTGATGTGAGAATCTGCGCCAGTTGCGTCTGCAAGCGTTCTTCGCTGCCCACGCGCTCGACAAACAGCACCGGATCATGGATGCGGTAGCGGGCATAGGCGTTCACTTCCAGCCGCTGCTGATCGTTCGACAGCACCGTCTCGTTTTCCATGTCGAGATCGAGGATGCGCCGGTCGACCATCTGGACGCGCTCGACGATGGGGATGCGCCACCAGATGCCCGCCGTGGTGCCGAAGGACTGTTCGGGATCGAAGCGATTGCCCACTGCAACGGGTTCGCCGGTGCGGATCTTCACCGCCTGATGCGTTTCGGGAATGATCACCAAGACGCTGAGCGCGGCGACGATCAGCACGAGGACCGCGATTACCGAGGCCTTGTGGTTCTGCCAGATCGTTTCCATGCTACTGGCCTTCCTGCGGGGTGACGGTCAGCGTGGGCGGCTGCTGCGTGCGGCGGCGCACTTCGGGCAACGCCAGATAGGGGGTGACGCCGGAAGGTTCGACAATCGTCTTGTCGGTACCGCGCAGCACGCTTTCCATGGTTTCGTAATACAGCCTGCGCCGGGTGACTTCGGGGGCGAGGCGATATTGCGCGTAAATCTCGTTGAATTCGGCCGCGCCGCCCTGCGCCGTTGCCAGCAATTGCTGTTCGTAGCGGCGGGCATTATTCATCAGTTCTTCGGCATTCTGGCGCGCAGCGAGCACATCGTTGAAGGCCTCGATCACCTGTTCGGGCGCTTCGGTGCGGGCAATTTCGACACCCTGAACCGCCACCCCTGAACCATAGGCATCGAGGATGGACTGCATCCGCTCGCGCACGCGGGTTTCCACCTGCGCGCGGCCTTCACCCGAAAGCACCGTATCCAGATCGGCTTCGGCAATCGATTCGCGCATCGCCGATTCGGCCACTTCGCGCACGGTTTCTTCCGGGTCGGCAAGTTCGAACTGGAATTGCACCATATCGGAAATGTTCCAGCGAATCAGATAGCTGAGGTCGACCAGGTTCTGATCGCCGGTCAGGATCAGGTTTTCCCCTCCCGAACCGATTTCCTCCAGCCGGATTTCGCTCACATCCATCACCGTCACCATCTGGATCGGCCAGGGTGCGGTAATCTCGGTGCCGGGATCGAGCGTGCGCGAATATTTGCCGCCCATCCACGTCACCAGGCCCTGTTCGCGTGGCTGGATGAAGTGGAAAGAGGTGGCGAAGATCCACACGCCGACCACCGCCGCGATGGCGATGGGAAGCCAGCTCTTGCCGCCGGGGCGCTGGGGAATGCGGAAATTGGGGCCGCGCGGGCCGCCG
>JBGSLI010000009.1:0-1673 GCA_041740775.1 Alteraurantiacibacter sp.
GGCGCGCGCGGCGGCAAGATTGCGCCGGGTCTTGTCCGACACGTAATTCGCCAGCAGCCGGAAGCCATGCGCCAGCACGAACCGCCCCAGCGCCGCCGCCAGCGCGCCTGTCAGCACGATGCCGGGCAGCGGCAGATCCGAATTGATCCCGAACAGCACGATGACAGACCATATCGGCGGACCGAAGGCGGGCAACAGATTGATGGCGAAAACCACCGCGAACAGGATGATATAGGTGTTCAGCTTGCGCGCCCGTCGTTGGCCCTGAGCCACCCGCCAAGTTCGCGGCGCACGATCGCTTCGATCATGTCCATTCCCGGCGCGCGGGCATTGAGGCATTCGATAACGGCAAATTGCTCGCCGCCCGCCCCAAGAAATGTCTCGCGCCCCTGCATCGCCAGTTCTTCCAGCGTTTCGAGGCAATCGGCAGAAAAGCCCGGCGCGGCAATCGCTAGCCGCCTGGTGCCCTGCGCTCCCTCTGCCGCCAGCGTGGCATCGGTGGCCGGCTCCAGCCATTTGGCGCGGCCGAAGCGGCTCTGGAAGGTGGTGACAAAGCGGAGATCGGGATATTTCCCGGTCTGCGCCATTGCCGCTTCCAGCAGCCGCGCGGTCTTGCGGCAATGGCAATGATAGGGGTCGCCCTTTTCCAGCGTGCGCTGCGGCATTCCGTGGAAGCTGAGCAGCAGCACTTGCGGCACAAAATCCAGCGCGTCCAACTGCCCGCCGATATCCTGGGCCAACGCGGCGATATAGGCCGGATCGTCGTGATAGGGCGGCAGGGTGCGGGTGGCGGGCTGCCAGCGCCGGTCGCGCAGCCAGTCGCCCAGCTTGTCCACCACGGTGGCCGAAGTTGCGGCGCAATATTGCGGATAGAGCGGGACGATCAGGATCCGGTCACAGCCCGCCGCCATCAGCCCATCCAGCCGATCGGGAATCGACCGCGCGCCGTAACGCATCGCCCAGTCCACCTGCACCGCATCGCCCAGCCGCACCTGCAAGCCTTCTGCCTGTTCGGCGGTAATCGCAGCGAGCGGCGATCCCTTGTCGGTCCATACTTCACGATAGGCGGCGGCGCTTTTCTTCGGGCGGGTGTTGAGGATGATGCCGCGCAGGATCGGCTGCCAGACGACAGGCGGAATCTCGATCACCCGCCGGTCGGACAGGAATTCGCCCAGATAGCGCCGCACCGCGCCGGTTTCGGGCGCGTCGGGCGTGCCCAGATTGACCAGCAAAACGCCGATCGCACCGCTGTTTACCGGCGGATGTCCGGCCGGAAGCTGTTGTGCCGTAAACGTCATGCTCCGCCCGATAGCAGGGGCAGGCGGCGAAGGCGAAGGCCCGTTGCGCTGAAAAACGCATTCGCCACCGCCGGGGCCACCGGCGGCACACCGATTTCGCCGGGATCGAAGGGTTCGGCCGCGCTGTCCACCAGTTCGATGATGATTTCCGGGCTATCGGCCAGCGTGGGCAGGCCCAGCGCGGCCAGCCGCTGATGCGTGGGCAGGCCCTCGGCATATTCGGTAGCGCTGCCCAATGCGAGGCCCAGCCCGAACAGCAGTCCGCCTTCGATCTGTTGCAGCGCGATATCGCGATTGACCACCCGGCCTATGTCCACTGCGGCGAACAGCCGCCGCACGCGCACCCCGCCCGCTCCCGCGCCCGCCTGCGCGATC
>JBGSLI010000010.1:0-1645 GCA_041740775.1 Alteraurantiacibacter sp.
TGGTGCGCGTCGATCGCCGCACCGGGGGCCGGGTGTTCGACACCTGGCCGACCGACGAGCCGACTGCAGCGGTGATATGGGAAGCCTTCAAGCCCGATACCGAACCGCGCCGCAGCCAGCGGCAGGACGAGATTGACGCGATGCGCGAGATGATCCTTGCCGAATTGCGCCGCCGCGAAAACGGGCCGGATGATTTCGGCGCCGGAAACAGCGGCAGCGATGAACCGGTCAATTTCGCCGAAGATCAGGGCGGCATTTACTGACCGGGATCGCCCTATCTGCCAGCGCCCCCTTTCGTTCATTGGTTTGCTGCGCTAGGCGCGCGGCTCGAATTAATCGGAGAACACCGCCATGCGTGCCGAAGGGCAGGCCCATATCGACCGGATCGGCGCTGCGCTTGCGCTGGTGAAAAAGTCGCTCGACTGGGAGCGTGCGCTGCGCCGGCTCGACGAGCTGGAAGCGCGCGTGCAGGATCCGGACCTGTGGAATGATCCCAAGGCCGCGCAGGCGATCAGCCGCGAACACCGCCAGCTGAAGGATGCGGTGGAAACGGTGGGGGATATCGCCGCCGAAATGGCCGATGCGGTGGAATTTGTCGAACTGGGCGAAGCTGAGGGCGATGACGAGGTGGTGGCCGAAGGGCTCGCCAGCCTCGCCGCGCTGGCCGTGCGGGCGGACCGCGACAAGGTGAAGGCGCTGCTTTCGGGCGAGGCGGACGCCTATGACACCTATCTCCAGATCAACGCGGGCGCGGGCGGCACCGAAAGCCAGGACTGGGCCGAAATGCTGCTGCGGATGTATGCCCGCTGGGCCGAACGGCGCGGCTACAAGGTGGAAACGGTGGAATATCAGGCGGGCGAACAGGCGGGGATCAAATCCGCCACGCTGCTGATCAAGGGCGAAAACGCCTATGGCTACGCCAAGACCGAAAGCGGCGTCCACCGGCTGGTGCGGATCAGCCCCTATGACAGCTCCGCCCGGCGGCACACTTCGTTCAGTTCGGTGTGGGTCTATCCGGTGATCGACGACAATATCGATATCGAAATCAACGAAGGCGATCTGAAGATCGACACCTATCGCGCTTCGGGCGCGGGCGGCCAGCACATCAACACCACCGATTCTGCGGTGCGCATCACCCATATGCCCACCGGCGTGGTGGTGGCCAGCCAGCATGATCGCAGCCAGCACAAGAACCGCGCCACCGCTATGAACATGCTCAAGGCGCGGTTGTTCGAACGCGAAATGGCCGCGCGCGAGGCGGTGGCGGCGGGCGAATATGCCGAAAAGACCGAGATCGGCTGGGGCCACCAGATCCGCAGCTATGTGCTCCAGCCGTATCAGATGGTGAAGGACCTGCGCACCGGCACCACCAGCCCCACTCCCGACGACGTGCTCGACGGCGATCTCGACGACTTCATCGCCGCCGCGCTGGCGCAGCGGGTGACGGGCGCAACGGTGGTTGTGGAGGATGTGGAGTAGGGCGTGCTCGAGGCCGCACCCGCTCGGGGTCGGAACCTGTTCGACTGCATCAGCCTGGCGCGTCGAGACTAGGCCCGCTGGCGCCTGCGCGCCGTTCCAATGCCGCGCGCACCGCCACCACCGCCGCCGCCAGCTGCCGATGCGCGAGTTTCCTCGCCGGAAGAAC
>JBGSLI010000011.1:0-1516 GCA_041740775.1 Alteraurantiacibacter sp.
GCTCTTCCGATCTCTGGCGCAATTGGGCGGCTCTGCGCAAACGCCGGTGCGCGTGCGCAGGGTGAACCCGCCAGAAGAACATCGCTTCCTGCTGCGCGCGGGGGAGGCCGCCCCTCTGCGGATGGATACGCCCGCCTCGCTGCTCACAGTGCTGCAACGCCGCCTGCCCGCAAGCATCGCGGCACCATTGCGCAATGCCGAAGCGGAGCAGGCTGCGCAGAGCGCATCGCCAGCGGTGGAGAGCGAAATCGAAACGGTCGCGCTTGCCGCATCCGAAGTTGCCGCCGCGCCCGCGCTCGAGGCCGAACCGGCGCAGAGCCTTGTGGCATCCACCATCGCAGAACCGAACGAAGGCGCGCTCATTGTGCTGTCACCGCTCGAAATTGCGACGGCAGAGCCCACATTGGTTGTGGCCGAAGCCGCTGCTCCCGCACCATCTGCACAAGCCGGCTTCATGGTGCAGGCCGCCGCCTTTTCCACACTGGAGCGCGCCCGCAATGCGGCAGGCGCGCTAGGCGGCACAGTTTCGCCATCGGGGCGGTTTTTCCGCGTGCGCACGGGTCCGTTTCCTACCCGTGGAGAAGCCGAGGCCTCGCTCGCCAATGTCCGCAGTGCAGGTTATAGCGACGCACGAATCCTGACCAGCGGCTGACCGGGGCAATCCTGCCCGCGTGCCGCTTTCTGCGGTGGAGTTGGCGTGAGGCATTTTGCAGTGATTGCGATAGCGGTTCTGGCAATAGCCACCCCCGTCTCGCCCGCCATTCCCGCCGCAGCCCCGGTGCCGGAGGAAATCCCGATTGCGCTGCTGGTGGATATCTCCAGCGGACAGGTGCTCTATTCGCGTGAGGCACAGCGGCGCTTTGTGCCCGCTTCGGTGACCAAGGTGATGACCGCCTACACCGCCTTCAAGCTGGTGGACGAGGGCGAATTGCGGCTCGACATGCCGTTTCTCTACAGTCCGGAACTGGAAGACCGCTGGTATAACGAAGGCTCCACCATGTTCCTGCGCGCGGGTGAACGGCCCACCGTGGCGCAATTGCTGCTCGGCATCACCACCGTTTCGGGCAATGATGCCAGCGCCGCGATGGCGCAGGCGGCCACCGGATCGCAGCAGCGATGGCTGGCGCTGATGAACGCCAATGCGCGCGAACTGGGCATGTTCGATACCCATTTCGGATCGCCCAACGGCTTTCCCGACGGCGGGCAGACCTATACCTCGGCGCATGATCTGGTGTTGCTGGCACGCGCGCTGACGCAGCGCTATCCCGCGCTTTACCGCCGGTTCTTCGGTCATCGCGGCCTGAACTGGGGCGGCATTGCCCAGGACAATCACGATCCGATCACCGGGCGGGTGGAGGGCGCGGACGGGATCAAGACCGGCTTCACCAACGAGGCGGGTTTCACCTTCCTCGGTTCGGCACAGCGTGACGGGCGCAGGCTGGCGGTGGTGCTGGCGGGCGCGCCGACGGGGCCAATGCGCAATGATGCCGCGCGCGCGCTGATCGAATGGGGATTC
>JBGSLI010000012.1:0-2118 GCA_041740775.1 Alteraurantiacibacter sp.
CAGCCGCGCCACCTGCCCGGCGCGCACCGCGTGGTTATCGATATCGAGCGTTTCCAGCCGGTCTTCGGTTTCGAGGCGGTATTTGTTCACCCCCACGATCACCGTTTCTCCCCGGTCGATGCTCGCCTGCTTGGCCGCCGCCGCGCTTTCGATCGCCGCCTTGGGCTTGCCGCTGGCGACATAGGCGGTCATCCCGCCCGCTGCGTCCACTTCGGCAATCAGTTCGCGGGCCTTTTCGGTCATTTCCGCCGTCAGCGCCTCGATGTAATACGAACCGCCCAGCGGATCGGCGACATTGCAAACGCCGCTTTCCTCTTGCAGCACCAGCTGCGTGTTGCGGGCGATGCGGGCCGAAAAATCGGTGGGCAGCGCGATGGCTTCGTCGAGCGCATTGGTGTGCAGGCTCTGCGTCCCGCCGAGTACCGCAGACAGCGCTTCCAGCGTGGTGCGGATGACGTTGTTGTAGGGGTCCTGCTCCTGCAGGCTGACCCCCGAAGTCTGGCAATGGGTGCGCAGCATCTTGGACTTTTCGGTTTTCGCGCCCAGTTCGCTCATCACATCGTGCCAGATCGTGCGCGCGGCGCGCATCTTGGCGATCTCCATGAAGAAGTTCATGCCGATGCCCCAGAAGAAACTGAGGCGCGGGGCGAAGGCGTCGATATCCAGCCCGGTGGCGATGGCGCGGCGGGCATATTCCTTGCCGTCGGCGATGGTGAAGGCGAGTTCCTGCACCGCCGTCGCCCCGGCTTCGTGCATGTGATAGCCGCTGATCGAAATCGAATTGAACTTGGGCATGTGCGCCGAGGTATAGGCGATGATATCGCCGACGATCCGCATCGATGGTTCGGGCGGGTAGATATAGGTGTTGCGGACCATGAACTCCTTGAGGATATCGTTCTGGATCGTGCCGCTGAGCTTCTCCTGCGCCACCCCCTGCCGCTCCGCCGCGACGATATAGAAGGCCAGCACCGGAATCACCGCGCCGTTCATCGTCATGGAAACGCTCATCTGATCGAGCGGGATCGCGTCGAACAGGATTTCCATGTCGCGCACGGTGTCGATGGCGACGCCGGCCTTGCCGACATCGCCCACCACGCGCGGGTGATCCGAATCATAGCCGCGATGCGTGGCCAGATCGAAGGCGACCGAAAGCCCCTTCTGCCCGCCCGCTAGATTGCGACGATAGAAGGCGTTCGATTCCTCGGCGGTGGAAAAGCCCGCATATTGGCGGATCGTCCACGGGCGGCCGGTGTACATGCTGGCATAGGGGCCGCGGGTGAAGGGGGCGAAGCCGGGCAGGCCCCCAGGACCATTGGCGTCATCGGCCGGTGCGTCCTCCGCCGTGTAGAGCGGCTGCACGGCGATGCCTTCGGGCGTGTGCCAGGTGAGGTCGCGGCCCTTCACTTCCTTCGCGGCGGCGGCCTGCCAGTCGATTTTGGTCGGTTTGTCGCTCATCTCAATGCGCCGCTTTGGGCACCTCCATGATCTCGGTCAGCATTCCGCCCATGTCTTTCGGGTGGACGAAGAAGATCGGCGTGCCATGCGCGCCGATGCGGGTGGGGCCGAGGATGCGCTTGCCCTGCGCGGTGAACCATTCGCGCGCGGCGGTGATATCCTCGACCTCGAAACAGATATGATGCTGCCCGCCGAGCGGGTTCTTGGCGAGGAAATTGTGGATCGGCGAAGTCTCGTCGAGCGGCTCGATCAGTTCGATCTGGGTGCCGTTGTTGGGGGTGTTGACGAAGCACACCATCACCCCCTGATCGGGCATGGCGAAGGGTTGGGTGATGTCGGTGGCGCCCATCACCTCGCGGAAATGCGTCACGCTAGCGGCGATGGATGGCGTGGCGATGCCGATGTGATTCAAGCGCCCGAGCTTCATGTCTTGTCCTCTCGTATTCGTCATTGCGAGGAGCCGCAGGCGACGCGGCAATCCAGAGTGTCTCGCAGGAGGCTCTGGATTGCTTCGCTACGCTCGCAATGACGGTGCATGGATCAATGCGCAATGTCTTCAAACAGGTCACGCCACATCGGATTCATTGCTTCGATCAAAGCCAGCTTCGCCTTGCGACTGCCGCCCTTCACCTGCTTCTCCCGCACAATCGCCGCTTCCATCGT
>JBGSLI010000013.1:0-2751 GCA_041740775.1 Alteraurantiacibacter sp.
GCACCAGCGCCGAATTTGTGCGCGCGATCAGCATCGCTTCGGCCTCGGCCTCCTGTTCGGGCGTGAGTTCGGGGCGGGCGCGGGGGGCGCGATTGGGCTCGTCCCCGCCGGGGGGAACGCGCACGATTTGTCCGGTGGCCAGCCGGTCCTCAGGCTTCACCCTTTTGCCGTCCACCCGCAATTGCCCGGTGCGCGCCCAGCGGCTGACGGTGCCGAAGCCCACCTGCGGCAGATGGCGCTTGAACCAGCGATCGAGCCGCACGCCGTCATCATCATCGTCAACGGTGAACTGGCGCACCTGACCGGTGTTGTCGTTGTTCATGACAGCAGCCGCGTTACAGTAAGGCCGAAGACGAAGCCCGAAACGCCAAGCCCGATCGAAAGCATGATGTAGATCGCCGCCAGCCCCAATTGCCCGCGCTGGATCAGATAGGCCATTTCCAGGCTGAAGGCGCTGAAGGTGGTGAATCCGCCCAGCAGGCCCACGCCCAGCAACAGCCGCAAGTGTTCGGCATTGGCCGGGGCGGATCGCACCAGCCAGCCCGCCAGCAATCCCATCAGCAGGCTGCCGATGGTGTTTGCCGCCAGCGTGGCAAAGGGAAAGGCGTTGATCGCGGGCGCGCCCAGCCAGCCGGTCATCAACCGGCCAAGATGGTAACGCGCCAGCGCACCGATCCCGCCGCCAAGGGCGACGTTGAGCGATGCAAGAAGCGGGGGAGTGGTTTGGGACATGGCGCGCGCCCTAGACGATTGTGCCGGTTTCGTCATCCCGGCATTCGATGCGCGGGCCCTGCGGCGCCGGGCAGGCATTGGCGGCAGGCCGATCACAACTTGCCTTTTCGCCCCGATTCGCCTATCCGCGCCTTCATCGAGCCGATCCGGAATGGATTCGGCGCATTTTTCGTTGATAGATTATCCGGTGCCCCCCGCGCCAGATCGCTGCGGGTTCTCATCGGTTTTTGAAAGGTGGCTTAGGTTTTATGCAGATCATCGTCCGCGATAACAATGTCGAGCAGGCCCTGCGTGCGCTCAAGAAGAAGCTGCAGCGCGAAGGGGTGTATCGCGAAATGAAGCTGCGTCGCCACTATGAAAAGCCGAGCGAGAAGCGCGCCCGTGAAAAGGCCGCCGCCGTGCGCCGCGCCCGCAAGATGGAGCGCAAGCGGATGGAGCGTGACGGTATCAAGGCATAAGCGGGGCCTGAGCTCCCGCCGCGCTTGACCCGCGCGGCATTGCTGAGCCAAAGGGGCGTGGAGCAAGAATCTCCGCGCCCTTTTTCTGTGCGCAACCCATATTCACAGCAGGAATTCGAACCGATGGCCGAAGTTACCCGTGTCCCCTTGCAGCCGATTGCCAAGGGCTCCTTGCTCAAACTGTGGCTGGGCGTGCTGGTTGCCGTGATCGTGGCCGCGGGTATTGCCTGGGCGGCTATGCCCAAGGGCCTCAGCGTGGATGTGGTGACGGCGGGCGAAGGCCCCAACCCGCAGATGGGCGACATCGCCTTCATCCGTTACAGCGGCAGGCTGGAAGATGGCACCGTGTTCGATCAGTCCGAAGGCGGCGGCTGGCCGATTCCCGACATCATGCCCGATGGCGCGCCGATGGGCCTGCAGGAAGGCGCGCTGATCGACGGGTTCCTGCAGGCGATCCTGCAGATGCAGAAGGGCGGCACTTACGAAGTCTTCATCCCGGCGGAACTCGCCTATGGCGATGAACAGCGCGAAGGATCACCGATCCCGCCCGGTTCGGACCTGTATTTCAACGTCACGCTGGTGGATTTCCTGCCTGAGCCAGAGGCGCAGCAGCGGTATATGACGATGGTGCAGATGATGCAGCAGATGCAGCCGGCAGGAGCCGCGCCGGGAGCGCCGGGCGTTCCGGGGCCGGACGCGCAACCGATACCAACCGAGTAATCCCGTGGAACAGGGGGAAGAAGCGATGAACGAGAACTCCCCCACAGGCGCTTTCCTGCCCGAAGACCAATTCCGAGAAGAATGGCCGCTGCGCCCCTGGCTGCTCGCCGCGCTTGGCGCGCTGGCGGGGCTGGCGATCTGGCTGCTGCTCGATAATGGCGATGCCGAAACGCCCACGCGCTTTGCCGGTTCTGCTTTCGTGTTCTTTGGTGCCATTGCCGCCGCTTTCACCCTGGACCGACAGCGCCCGCTTGAAGCGGCTGTCTTCTCCGTGCTTCTGGGTGCGATAATGGGCGGGGTGGCCTTCCTCGTCACCGATGCGGGGGACCGGCTGGCGGGCGAGGAATTCGCCTTTGGAGCCGGCGTTTTCTTCTCGCTGCTGGCGGTGCCACCTTTCCAGGCCGGATTCCACCGCACGCGCTTCGCCACGCCCTATGCCGAAACGCATTTTCACGTCTGGTCCGATGCGGTCAGCGCGGGCGGGGCTGTGGCCTTTGTCGGCCTATCGTGGCTGCTGCTGTGGCTGCTGGATTCGCTGTTCGGGCTGATCGGCATCAATGCCATCGAGGACCTGATCATGGAGGGCTGGTTCCCGCCCATCTTCATCGGCGCCACCTTTGGCGGGGCGATGGGGGTGCTGCGCAATCAGCTGGCCATCATCGGCACCTTGCAACGGGTGGTGATGCTGGTGTTTGCGCTGCTCGCCGTGCCCTTTGCCGCCGCGCTGCTGGTGTTTCTGGCGACCCTACTGGCATCGGGCGGCAGCGCCTTGTGGGATGCGACTGACGCGGCCACGCCGGTGCTGCTGGCCTGCGCGGTGGGGGCCTTCATCCTCAAGATC
>JBGSLI010000014.1:0-3159 GCA_041740775.1 Alteraurantiacibacter sp.
GAAAATGTCGACGATCCGCTGATGCGCGAGATCTACGCTGCGCAATTGTCAGCCCATGCCTACACAACCGAACCCGCCGAAGCCGCGCTGTTCGCCGCGCTCGACGCCGCCGAACCGCGCGCCGATGCCGCCATCGCGGCAGAGGATTTTTCCGCCGCAATGGCCGCGCTCGCCAGCTTGCGCGCACCGATCGACGCCTTTTTCGAACAGGTGACGGTGAACGACGCCGACGCGGTAAAGCGCGCCGCGCGCCTCTCACTGCTTGCCCGCTTCCGTGCTGCGGTGCACAATGTGGCGGATTTCTCGCGGATCGAGGGCTAGGACATCGGCTTTTCCGGCCTTCCACGGGGCAGTATATACAGGGTAAAACCATGAAAACGGTCTATAATTTCGGCGGAAATTCGGCGCATGACGATCCCCGCCAGAAGGACAAGACCGTTACCGGGGGCAAGGGCGCAAACCTGGCCGAAATGGCCGCCATCGGCCTGCCGGTGCCGCCCGGCTTCACCATCACCACCGAAGAATGCGTGGCCTATCTGAACCACGGGGCGGATTTTTCCGCCGCCCTGCGCGCCGATGTCGCCGATTCGCTGGCGCATATCGAACGCAGCGTGGGCAAGAACTTCGGCGATGCGGCAGACCCGCTGCTGGTTTCGGTGCGATCGGGCGCGCGGGTTTCCATGCCCGGCATGATGGATACCGTGCTCAATCTGGGCCTGAACGATGCCACGGTGGAAGGGCTTGCCGCCGCCAGCGGCCACGCGCGTTTTGCCTGGGACAGCTATCGCCGCTTCATCCAGATGTATGCCGATGTGGTGCTGGGGCTGGAACACGGCTTGTTCGAAGAAGCGCTGGAAGTGGCCAAGGAGGATCGCGGTTATTTCACCGATACCGAACTGGAAACAGAGGATCTGCGCGATCTGGTGGCCTGTTACAAGGATATCGTCGCGCGCGAACTGGGCGAGCCTTTCCCGCAGGATGTTCACCAGCAATTGTGGGGCGCAATCGCGGCGGTGTTCAACAGCTGGGACAGCGAACGCGCCAAGGTCTATCGCCGGTTGAACGCCATCCCCGGCGATTGGGGCACGGCGGTGAATGTGCAGGCGATGGTGTTCGGCAATATGGGCGATACCAGCGCCACCGGGGTCGCCTTCACCCGCGATCCATCGACGGGCGAGCGCGCCTATTACGGCGAATGGCTGGTGAACGCGCAGGGCGAGGATGTGGTGGCGGGCATCCGCACCCCGCAATATCTCACCCGCGCACGGCGCGAGGCGGCGGGTGCCGAATTGCCGAGCATGGAAGAGGCGATGCCCGATGCCTATGCCGAACTGGCGCGCGTGTTCGATCTGCTCGAACTGCATTACCGCGATATGCAGGATATCGAATTTACCGTGCAGCAGGGCAAATTGTGGATGCTGCAAACCCGTTCGGGCAAGCGCACCGCCAAGGCGGCGCTGAAGATGGCGGTGGATATGGCGGGCGAGGGGCTGATCGACGAGGAGACCGCCATCTGCCGCGTCGATCCGATGGCGCTCGATCAATTGCTCCACCCCATGCTCGATCCCGATGCCCCGCGCGATGTGCTGGCCAAGGGCCTGCCCGCTTCCCCCGGTGCGGCTTCGGGCAAGATCGTGCTCGATGCCGACACAGCCGAATTATGGGCGAGGCGCGAGGAGGCGGTGATCCTGGTGCGGGTGGAAACCAGCCCGGAGGATATCCACGGAATGCACGCCGCCAAAGGCATCCTCACCGCGCGCGGCGGCATGACCAGCCACGCCGCCGTGGTGGCGCGCGGCATGGGGCGGCCTTGCGTTTCGGGCGCTTCGGCGGTGTCGATCAATCTGGCCGAACGCACGCTGCGGATCGGTGACCGGGTGCTGCGCGAAGGCGATGTCATCACGCTCGATGGAGCGAAGGGCGAGATCATGGCGGGACTGGTGCCCACTATCGAACCCGAAATGGCGGGCGATTTCGGGGTGTTGATGGAATGGGCAGACAGGCACCGGCGGATGGGTGTGCGCACCAATGCCGAAACCCCTGCCGATTGCCGCACCGCGCGCGGTTTCGGCGCCGAAGGGATCGGCTTGTGCCGCACCGAACACATGTTTTTCGATGCCGGCCGCATCAGCGCTGTGCGGGCGATGATCCTGGCCGATGACGAGGCCGGTCGGCGCGCCGCGCTCGCCCGGCTGCTGCCCGAACAGCGCGGCGATTTCGCCGAGATTTTCCGCACCATGGCGGGCCTGCCCTGCACCATCCGCCTGCTCGATCCGCCGCTGCATGAATTTCTGCCCACGCGCGACGAGGATTTTGCCGAACTTGCCGAAGGGCTGGGCGTCAGCGTGGATCACCTGCGGCGGCGCGCGGGCGAATTGCACGAATTCAACCCGATGCTGGGCCATCGCGGTTGCCGGCTGGGGATCACCTTTCCCGAAATCTGCGAAATGCAGGCACGGGCGATTTTCGAGGCGGCCTGCGAAGTGACGGGCGAGGGCGGCCGCGATGGGCTTGGGCCCGTAGTGCCCGAAGTGATGATCCCGCTGGTGGCGACGCGCAAGGAATTGCAGATCCTGCGCGTGCTGGTGGACCGCGTGGCCGAGCAGGTGTTTGCCGAGCAGGGCGCGCGGGTGGAATATCTGGTCGGCACGATGATCGAACTTCCGCGCGCCGCGCTGATGGCGGGGGAAATTGCGCAGGAAGCGCGGTTCTTCTCCTTCGGCACCAATGATTTGACGCAGACTGCGCTGGGCGTTTCGCGCGATGATGCCGGGCGCTTCCTTGGCCCCTATGTCGAAAAGGGCATCTACGCGCGCGATCCCTTCGTCAGCCTCGATGTCGATGGCGTGGGGCAGCTGGTTGAGATCGCGGTGGAGCGCGGGCGCGCGACGCGCGGCGATATCAAGCTGGGCATTTGCGGCGAACATGGCGGCGACCCGGAAAGCATCGCCTTCTGCGAGAAGGTGGGGCTCGATTACGTCAGCGCTTCGCCTTATCGCGTGCCTATCGCCCGGCTTGCGGCGGCGCAGGCGGCGCTACGTTCCCGCCAGTGACCGGCGCCCGCTGAGAGTGAGGATGGCAAAGGTTTCGGTCACCCGGCCGCGCTCGTCTGCTGCCTCCAGAAAGGCCGCACGCGCGCGATCGACCGCGCGGCGCGAG
>JBGSLI010000015.1:0-5131 GCA_041740775.1 Alteraurantiacibacter sp.
GACAGCCCACCGCCACCGAGTCATCGCCGATGCCCCGGGCGCGCCGCCAGGCCATGTCGCGGCGGGAAGGATCGAAAATGTCGCGTTCCACCCCGCGCGCCCAGATCGAAATATCCTGCCCCATGCGCTGTTCGCGTAGCACCGCAGCCATGCTTTCCGAAGGGGTCAGCAGCGCATCGCATTTGACATAAAAGCTGCGCACCAGCGCCTTTACCGGGGGTTCGAGAAAGGCGAGGCCATAGTATCGCGGATAGGTATCGAACCGCGTGTGCACCGATGCCAGCACCGGAATCCCGCGCCCGCGCGCCCAGTTCACCGCACCGCGCGCCGCAAAATCGGGCGAGGACACGTGCAGCACCTGCGGATCGAAGGCATCAAGGTCTGCGCGGATGCGGCGCGAAAGGAACAGCGGCATGCGGTATTCGCCGCGTCCGGGAATGGCCATCGATGGCAGCCCCACCAGCGTCCCCTGCGGTTCGAAGGCTGGCGTATCGCAGACAGGGGAATAGACCCGCACGACCGCACCCTGGCGTTGCAGATATTCCACCAGCCGGTTGAGCGCCTTGTTCGCCCCGTCGGTAGTCATGTTGTAGTTGCCGCTGAACAGGGCAACGCGAAGGCCGGACAGATTCATCGGGGCAGCCTTAGGCGAGCCGCGCGGCGATGGCGAGAGGCTGGTGAGCGGCTGCACATGGTCGTGGGGCAAGCGTGACACTTTTGCTGCGGGCGCGGAATGCAAGGGCGGAAATTCGTCCGGACGGGGCTCGGCAGGCACTGCCTGCGCCGTTGTAACCGACAGGTGGGATCGAACGAAGAATGCTGCATGGACAAACTCCGGAGGACCCCGATGAAACACCTCAAGGCCCTGATCCTTGCGATTGCCGCGCTGTTTGCCGCGCTTCCGCTGGCGGCGGCGGCGCAAGCTGCGGCAACGCCCTATTCGGCCAGCGCCTTCGAAGCAGCGCAGCGCGAAGGCCGCACCATCGTGGTCGATGTCCACGCCGACTGGTGCCCCACCTGCCGCGCGCAGGCCCCGATCCTTTCCGAATTGCGCAATGATCCGCGGCTGGCCGATGCACTGTTCGTGCGCGTCGATTTCGACAGCGATCGCGATTTCCTGCGCGCCCACCGGATCCCGCGCCAATCCACCATTCTGGTGTTTGACGGGGCGGAGGAAAAGGGCCGCTCGATCGCCGAAACCGACCGGGCACGGCTGCGCGCCTTCGTGCTGGGCAATATCTGAACCGCGTGCGGCATTCCGCCGCCAACGCGCAAGACCATATCCCCTCGGTTCCGGGTAACCCTTCCCCCACGTCCCGGAACCCGCCCGGCCGTCCTTGCGGATGGCCGGGCCAACATTTTGCCCACAGCCTGCCCTCTCAGCGCGATTGCGAGGACCGCTTGGCGCGCTTGCGCTCGTGCGGATCGAGGTGGAGCTTCCTCAGCCGGATGCTCTTGGGGGTCACTTCCACGATCTCGTCGTCGCCGATATAGGCGATCGCCTGTTCCAGCGTCATCCGCCGCGGCGGAGTGAGGCGGATGCCTTCATCCTTGCCGCTGGCGCGGAAATTGGTGAGCTGCTTGGATTTGAGCGGGTTCACTTCCAGATCGTCGGGCTTGGCGTTTTCGCCGATGATCATCCCTTCATACAGCTTTTCGCCCGGTTTCACGAACAGCACGCCGCGTTCTTCCAGCATGTTGAGCGAATAGGCCTGCGCCTCGCCCTGTTCCATGCTGATCAGAACGCCGTTCTGGCGGCCTTCGATGCGGCCCTTGTAGGGGCCGTACTTTTCGAACAGCCGGTTCATGATCCCGGTGCCGCGGGTGTCGGACAGGAATTCGCCGTGATAGCCGATCAGCCCGCGGCTCGGAGCGATGAAGGTGATGCGGGTCTTGCCCGCACCGCTGGGGCGCATGTCGGTCATCTCCGCCTTGCGCTGCGCCATCTTCTCCACCACCGTGCCCGAATATTCATCGTCAACGTCGATCACCACGGTTTCATACGGCTCCTCGCGGCCTTCCGGCCCATCGCGATAGAGCACGCGCGGGCGGCTGATCGATACTTCGAACCCTTCGCGGCGCATGTTCTCGATCAGCACGCCAAGCTGCAATTCGCCGCGCCCGGCCACTTCGAAGGCGTCCTTCTCGGCGCTTTCGGTAACGCGGATGGCGACGTTGGTTTCGGCCTCGCGCTCCAGCCGGTCGCGGATCACCCGGCTCTGCACCTTGTCGCCCTCGCGCCCGGCATAGGGGCTGTCGTTGACCGAGAAGGTCATCGACAAGGTCGGCGGGTCGATTTCCTGCGCGGGAACGGGCACGGTAACGGCGGGCGCGCACAGCGTGTTGGAGACGGTGGCGATGGTCAGCCCGGCGATGGCGACGATATCGCCCGCCTGCGCATGCAGCACCGGCACACGTTCCAGCCCGTCGAAGGCGAAGACCTTGGTGGCTCTGCCCGTTTCCACCAGATTGCCCGCCACATCCAGCGCCTTGATCGGCATCCCCACTTCCAGCCGCCCGCTTTCGATCCGCCCGGTAAGGATCCGGCCGAGGAAGGCATCGCGATCGAGCAGCGTTGCCAGCATGGCGAATTCGGCATCGGGATCGAGATCGGGCGCGGGAACGTGTTCCAAAATCATGCGGAAAAGCGGATCGAGCGTGCCTTCGCGCGCGTCGGGATCATCGCTGGCATAGCCATCGCGGCCGCTGGCGTAGAGCACAGGGAAATCGAGCTGATCGTCATCGGCTTCCAGATTGACGAACAGGTCGAACACTTCGTCCAGCACTTCGGAATGGCGACCGTCGGGACGGTCGATCTTGTTCACCACCACGATCGGCCTGAGGCCCAGCGAAAGCGCCTTGCCGGTAACGAATTTGGTCTGCGGCATCGCGCCTTCGGAACTGTCCACCAGCAGGATCACCCCGTCCACCATCGACAGGATGCGTTCCACTTCGGCGCCGAAATCGGCGTGACCCGGCGTATCGACGATATTGATGCGGGTGTCGTGCCATTCCACACTGGTGCATTTGGCCAGGATGGTGATCCCGCGTTCCTTTTCCAGATCGTTCGAATCCATCGCCCGCTCTTCCACCCGCTGATTGTCGCGGAAGGTGCCGGACTGGCGAAACAATTGATCGACCAGCGTGGTCTTGCCATGATCGACGTGGGCGATGATCGCCACATTGCGTAAGGACGCGGACATTTGGGGTTTCCTGTAAGGGTCGAGCTTGCAATGATCGGGTTGGGGGCGGGCGCACTAATGCTGCACCTGCGAATGCCCGCGCCCCTAGCCCAGAGCGGCACGCGCTGCAAGCTGGATGCGGGAAGGGCCCTTGCGCGGCGCTGCTTGACGTATAGGTTAGATATCTCCCTGTTGCGATAATGTTACAGTGGTCGCGCCATCGCGGAAGCGGTTGGTAAACGGCAATTGTGCGCAAGGGGTGGCGCGACTATTGCCAGTGGGCCTGAAGATATGTCGCTGGGCAAGGCGGGTTGATCACCAAAAATGGTGACGCGCAATTCCAGCGGGAGAGATGGAGATTTCAATGACAAAGGTCCGTGCCGGCACCGCCGGTTATTCGCGCAAGTTCCTGTGCGGCGTTGCTGCGACCGCGTTTCTCGTTCCCGGCGTTGCGCTAGCACAGGACGCCGCCCCTGAAGATGATGAACGCGCCGCGCAGGGCAATCAGATCGTGGTGACCGCTACCAAGCGCGAAACCACCCTGCAGGAAATTCCCGTCGCCGTGTCGGTCACCAGCGCCGAAACGCTGGACCGCGACCAGATCCGCGACATCCGCGATCTGCAATCGGTCGTCCCCTCGCTCTCTGTCGGCCAGCGCCAGTCCAGCGCCAACACCGGCTTCTTCATCCGCGGTTTCGGCAATGGCGCCAACAATGCCGGTATTGAACCTTCGGTCGGCGTGTTCATCGACGGCGTCTATCGCAGCCGCACCGCCTCCTCGATTTCCGATTTCCCCAATATCGAACGCATCGAGGTGCTGCGCGGCCCGCAATCCACGCTGTTCGGCAAGAACGCATCGGCAGGCGTGATTTCGGTAGTGACGCAGGAACCGCAGTTCGATTTCACTGGCTCGGCCGAACTGACCTACGGCAATTTCGATACGCTGATCGCGCGTGGCTATGTGACCGGCCCGATCAATGAAGCGGTCGCCGTCAGCGTGACGGCCGGCTTCAACGACCGCGACGGCTTCATCGATGATCAGAACACCGGCAATTCGATCAATGATCGCAACCGCTGGTTCGTGCGCGGGCAGGCGCTGATCGACAATGGTTCGGACCTCAAGGTGCGGATCATCGCCGATTATGACGAGATCGACGAAATCTGCTGCGCGGCTGTGACGGTGGGCAGCGGCCCGGCAACGGGCGCGATCCGGGCGCTGGGCGGGCAGATTACCGATCCCGCCAATCCATTCGCCGATGTCGCCTACAACAATTTCGATTCCAGCAATGATATCGTCAACCAGGGCATTTCCGCCCAGATCGATTACGATATCGGCGATTTCACAGTCACCTCGATCACCTCCAGCCGCACCACCGATGCGGACACCAATCAGGATTCGGATTTCTCCAGCGCGGACCTCTTGGGAAGAAACTCGCAGGATCTGCGGATCGACACCTTCACCCAGGAATTCCGCCTGACCGGTTCGATCGGGGACCGGGTCGATCTGCTGCTCGGCCTGTTCTACATTAACGAGGATGTCGAGCAGTCGAACCAGTTGCTGTTCGGCAATGATTTCCGCAATTTTGCCAATCTGCTGGTGCAGCAGGCATCGGGCGGGGCATTTTCCATCCCGGTGCTCGAAGGCATTTTCAGCCAGGCCTTCGGGCAGAATTTCATCAACCAGTTCCTGCTGGAAGGGCAGGGCTTTACCGAAGCCTATACGCTGGATTCGGAAGCCTATTCGATCTTCGGCCAGGTCGATTTCGAAATTATCGACGGTCTGGTGCTGACGCTGGGCGGCAATTACACCGACGACAGCAAGCGCTTCACGCAGGATGCGGTTTCCACCGACGTGTTCTCCTCGATCGATTTCGATGCGCCCGAACTTGCCCCCTTCCGCGGGCAGGTGCTGACGCAGGGCGCCGTGGCGCAGACGGTGGGCACGCAGT
>JBGSLI010000016.1:0-5141 GCA_041740775.1 Alteraurantiacibacter sp.
GCACGCGAATCGTGCCCGTGGGTGCGGTACCGGGCGCGGGAGTCGAAACGGCGACATCCGTGCCAGTTGCCGGGGCAAGACCGCCCCCGCTTTCCAGCGCCAGCAGCCGCATTTCCAGCGAAGTCAGCGCGTTCTCGTTCACCTCGGTCGCGGCGGTGAGGCGGGCGAGCTGTTGTTCGATGGCATCCAGCCGCGCCAGCATATCGGTGAGCGCGGTGGTGTTGACCTGCGGCGTCACCTGCGGGGTGGTGGTGGTGCGCGTTTCGGCGGTGATTTCCGGCTGAAAAAAACGTTCGTCCCCGCCGGGGAAAACCGCGCGCTGCAACGCGCCCAATTGCGCCTCGATCCGCTCCAGCCTTGCGTTCGACTGCGCCGCCGCCGGAACCGCAACAAGCACCAGCGCCGCACCTATTGCCCCGGTTACCATTTTGGGAGCCAGCGGGGCCGCCATCAATCCGGATGCGCTCAACCATTTCATCGCCAGTATTCCTCCTCGACATTCGTCATTGGGCCGCCATGCTGCCATCACGCGCAAAGATAGGGGATTAACGACCGGGCGAAAGCGGGCAATCACCCTTATTCACCGCAAACAGCCGTCAATCGGCAGCATTTGCGGCGGCAACAGGGGTAGGCCGCTCGCGCGCGCGCAGCGCCTGCGCGGAAACCTCCACATCCTGCACCGTCACCAGTTCGTCCGACAGGCGCGGAACGCTGCGCCCGCCGATGGTGATTGCCAGCAGATTGGGCCGCCCCGTCATGATCTTCGGGCCGACGGCATCGGCGGGCACGGTGTAGCTATCGCCTTGCTTCAGCGTCTGTTCGCTCAACACGCGATTCTGCGCGTCGTAGAAACGCACCCACACCTCGCCCTCGGCGGTGAATACTACCGGGCCTGCGGCGTCCACCGGCGCGGTTTCGCTGTTTGGAGAGATCTGCGGCACGCCTTCGCCTGCCCGCCCGTTTTGCGCCACTTCCCCACTCGTTTCTGCGGCCAGCGATGGAAGTTCAGCAGCGGGCGAGAACCATGCGCGCGCGGCGAAGAAAATGCCGAACAGCAGCAGCAGCACCGCAAACAGCGAGAACCACACCAGCCTGCCGCCCGGTGCGCGGGTGGGATCGCCCGGTTCGAATGTGCCCGATCCATTGCCGGCCTGCCGCTCGCGCAGGCGATCATCCTGTATTTCTTCGCGAACCATTGCGGCGACATCTGCCTGATCGAGGCCGACGGTCTTGGCGATCGTGCGGGAAAAACCAATGGCGTAGGTGCGCCCTGGCAGTTCCTCGAAGCGGCCCGCCTCGATAGATTCGATATGCCGTTTCGAAATGCGCGTTTCGGCGGCTATCTGCTCGATCGAGAGGCCCTTGCCCTCGCGGGCCTGGCGCAGATGCCAGCCGACACCCTTGGGCTCGGCAGCCTCGGGCGGCTCTTGTTCCAAATTCTTATCGTCGGCCATGTGATTTCCAGCTGGGGGGATGCTGGGTCGTTGCGCGAACCCGGTCGCCCGCGATTCAACGGCCCGCGGCGGCTTAAGTCAAGCCATTGTGCAGCGCAATCGTCGCTAATCGACTTCTATGCCCCGTTCCGCAGCCCAATCCTGCAAGGCCTTGCGCATGTCGGGCGGCGGCGCGGCGAGCCAGCCGCGCATGGCCTCGCCGATCTCGCGCGTATCCACCTTGCGCACCAGTTCCTTGATCTGCCCCACTGCGGCGGGAGTGATCGACAGGCGGCGGATGCCCAGCCCGATCAGCGCCAGCGCTTCCAGCCGCCGCCCGCCCATTTCTCCGCACACGCCAAGATCCACCGGATGGCCGACGCAATTGTGCACCACGCGGGCCAGAAAGCGCAGAATTGACGGGCTGACCCAGTCGTATCGTTCGGCCAGCATCGGATTGGCACGATCGGCAGCGAACAGGAACTGGGTCAGATCATTGGTGCCGATCGAGATGAACGACAGCCGCGGCAGCAGCAGATCGAGCGTTTCTGCCAGCGAAGGCACTTCCAGCATCACGCCGTAACGGATGGCGCTGGGCAACAGGTGGCGGCGCTGCTTCATCCAAGCCAGTTGCGCATCGAACACGGCCTTGGCGGCATCGAATTCCCACGGTTCGGACACCATCGGGAACATCACATTCAGTTCGCGTCCCGCCGCGCCTTCGAGCAAAGCGCGGGCCTGCGCCTTCATCAGCCCTTCGCGTTCCAGCGCCAGCCGCAGCGCGCGCCAGCCCATCGCCGGATTTTCATCCTCCTGCGAGATCGCGCTGGAAATATAGGGCAGCGATTTGTCGCCGCCGATATCCACCGTGCGGAAAATCACTTTCTTGCCCTTCGCCGCATCGAGCACATCGCGATAGAGCCGCGCCTGCCGTTCGCGCTGGGGCAATTGGGCGGACACCAGAAACTGGAACTCGGTTCGATAGAGGCCGATGCCGTCGGCCCCGGTTATCGCCAGCATGCCGACATCGTCGCGCAGCCCGGCGTTGATCATCACCTGGATGCGCTCACCATCGCGGGTAAATGGTTCGACATCGCGCAACTCGGCATAAGCGGCCTGCTTTTCGCGGCTGCGGGCAAAGCGCGTTTCGAAGGCGGACAGCACGCCCTGGCCGGGTCGCAGCGTTACCTTGCCCGTATCGCCATCCACCAACACAGTATCACCATCGCGCACCTGCCCGCGCAGATTGCGGATACGGCCCACCACCGGCACCCCCATCGCGCGCGCCACGATCACCACATGCGCGGTGAGCGAGCCTTCTTCGAGCACCACCCCTTTAAGCCGCCGCTTGTCGTATTCCAGCAGTTCTGCAGGGCCGAGGTTCTTGGCCACGAGGATCGAATCGCGCGCCAGCCCCTTTTGCGCCGCAGTGCCAAGCTGGCCCGACACGATGCGGATCAGCCGGTTGGCGAGATCTTCCAGATCGTGCATCCGGTCCTGCAACAAGGGGTCCGAAATCTCGCGCATCCGCATCCGCGTGCGCTGCTGCACGCGTTCTATCGCGGCTTCGGCGGTGAGGCCGGAATCGATCGCCTCGTTGATCCGGCGGCTCCAGCCTTCATCGTAAGCAAACATCTTGTAGGTCGCCAGAACCTGCTCGTGCTCCTCGCCCACGCCGAATTCGGCCTGGTTGGCCATATTGTCGATCTGTTCGCGCATCCGGTCGAAAGCGTGATAGACGCGGTGGCGTTCGGCCTCGACATCCTCGGCCACGGTCTGTTCGATCTGCACGCGCGGCTGGTGGAACACCGCTTCGCCGATGGCGAGCCCCGTCACCAGTTTCAGCCCTTCGCATATCGTCTGCCCGGTCAACGCCTCGGATGCCGCACCGTCCAGCGTTTCGCCATCCACCAGCCCGGCGCTGTGGATCAGTTCGGCCAGCACCATCGCCACCGTCTGCAGCGCCTCGATCTCCACTTCTTCATACCGGCGCGGTTCGACGTGCTGCACGGTGAGCACGCCGATCGCCCGTTCGCGGCGGACAATCGGCACGCCGGCGAAGGAATGGAACTTTTCCTCGCCGGTTTCCGGCCGGTACTGGAATTCGGGATGCGCCGTGGCTTCATCCAGATTGAGCGTTTCGATATTCTGCGCGATGGTGCCGGTCAGCCCTTCGCCCACCCCCAGCCGGGTGACGTGGACTGCGGCATGGTTCAGCCCGCGGGTGGCGTATAGTTCGAGCATCCCTTCGCGCAGCAGATAGACCGAGCAGACCTCGCTAGAGAGCGCCTCGCCGATGGTTTCGACCACCTGGTTCAGCTTGGCCTGCGCATGGGTGCGCGATGCCATCACTTCGTGCAGCGAAGTCAGGATCGATCGGGCGGCGGAGGTTGCGGACATGCTATCCGACTATAGCACGCCGCAGCATTTGCAAATTGTCCCTGCTTCGGGGGTGTAAACCAAGGCCCCTTGCTCAGGCTCTAATTCAAGGCCAGTTCTTCCTTGATTCGCAGTTTCCGCTTCTTGAGCATCTGGATTGTCGCATTATCGGGTGCGGGCCTGTTCATTTCCTCTTTCAGGCGGCTTTCCAGGCCCTGGTGTTTTTCGTGAAGGGCGCTGACATGCGAAGATCCCATATGCTCGTCTCCTTGCCTATCGCGGGCGGGACATCCGCCCTTTGAAGGGAGCGGCCGACGGCCCGAAAAGGGCGCCAATCCGCCTCGAAGCGGCGACTCGCCGGGTACGACGAGCGCCGCGCGATTGTCATCAAACCATAATAGTCATAATTCTCCAAACGCCTTCGCGGCGAATTGCCCTTGTGCGCCGACAGGCGGGGGTGGATAGGCCGCATGGGCGCAATAAGATCGGCAGGAAGTGGTGGGCACAGCGGCGTGACCGAACAGGAAATGATCAAGCGGCTGGCGGTGCTCCGGACCGAGCACCGCGATCTCGACACCGCGATTGCCGCGCTGGAAGAAGTCGGCGGTCCGGATCAGTTGCAGGTCGCCCGGCTGAAGAAGCGCAAGCTGCTGCTGCGCGATCAGATCGCCATTTTCGAAGATTACCTCACTCCCGATATCATCGCCTGAGCGCGCTTTTAGCCCGCCAGTGCAATTCGTGCCCGAACGGGACAGGGATAACTCTCCGCGCAATTCCGGTCTGCTGATACTGGCGCACGAGCGCAGGTCGGTTTAGTCGCCTAATTCGATGAATATATCTGCAACCCTGACCCCGGCAATCGTCGAATCGCTGTATGAGGACGCGCTTGTGCTGAGCGAGGAAGCGCGCCTGGTATTCGATCTGGCCGACCGCCGCCTTGCAGACGATGAACAGCAAAGCGAAAGGCGCCTTGCCTTGTCGTGCGAGGCGCTGCGCACGATCACGCGGATGATGCACGCGATGGCCTGGCTGCTCAACCAGCGTGCCTGTTTCGCGGGCGAAATGAGCGAAGCCCAGCTGCGTCGCCACGGTCGCCTGCCGCCCCCTCAGCCCGAAGGAAACGGGGCGCAACTGGCGCTGCTCGATGCCGATATCCGCGACGTGATCGAACGCAGCCGCGCGCTCTACGCGAGGGTCGAACGCATCGATCGTGCCTGGCGCGCGCAATTACCAACGCCGCCCGATGCCGTCCACCGCCTGCGCGATCAGCTGGGGCGGGCCTTCGGCTAAACCTTGCCAAGCGCCGCATCCCAGCGCCCTAGCCGCTGG
>JBGSLI010000017.1:0-9743 GCA_041740775.1 Alteraurantiacibacter sp.
GTCGAACTTATCCTGATAAACGACGATTCCAAACAGCGATCTGCGCACCGCCTCGCGTGCCAGCGCCCGGTGATCGGGCGCGCCCAGAAGTTCCCAGCGCCCGGAAAAGGCGCGGGCCGAAGGGGTGGGCGCGTCAAGCAGGCCCAGCCGTTCCTTCACCCGCAGGATTCGGGTGACCGCCTCGTCGATGCGGCCCATGGGGATTTCGCCAGCCCGGGCGCGCGAAAGCAGGTCATGGTAGATCGGTCGCCAGGTATCGGGCGCCATGAACATGTCGATCCCCGCCATCAGCGCTTGCGGACAGCTTTCGTTGGTGCAGCCGGCCACCTGGCCGTGGGCGTTCCAGTCCGAAACCACGAAGCCGCCAAAGTCCATCCGTTCCTTGAGCACGTTGGTCAGCAAGTTGTGGTTGCCAGTCATCTTCACGCCCTGCCAACCGGAAAAGCTGGCCATTACGGTTGCAACGCCTTCGGCAATCGCCGGGCCGTAGGGCGCGCCATGAATGTCGCGCAGATCCGCCTCGCTGACCGAACTGTCGCCCTGGTCGATGCCATCGTCGGTCCCGCCATCGGCCAGAAAATGCTTGGTGGAGGCAATGACATAGGGCCCGGCGAGCAGATCGCGATTGTCCGGTCCGCCCTGCAATCCGCGCAGCATCGCACCGACATAGGATGAAACGATCGCCGGATCGGAGGAATAGCCTTCATAGGCCCGGCCCCAGCGGAAATCCTGCGGCACGGCCACCGTGGGGGCAAAGGTCCACTCCTGCCCGGTCACGCGGATTTCGCGCGCGGTGACAGCACCGATCCGCTCAATCAGTTCGACATCCTGAATGGCGCCAAGGCCGATATTGTGCGGGAAGACTGTGGCGCCGATGATGTTGGCATGGCCATGCACCGCATCGGTGCCCCAAATTACCGGAATGCCTACCCCGCCATCGCTGGTATCGGTCGAGGCGGCCCAGAATTCGTCCGCCAGCCGCAGCCAGTCCTGCGCCGGAGCAAGATCATTGCCAAAGGGGCCGGAATTGCCGCCGTTGAGCACCGAGCCGAGGTTGTATTCACGCACTTCGCGCGGAGTGACGCAGCAGATATCGGCCTGAACCAATTGGCCGATCTTTTCTTCCAGCGTCATGCGCGCCAGGATTGCGGCAATGCGCGCCTCTGCCGCAGGCGGGGTGTTCACGGGATATTGATAGGCAGGCCATATTTCAGGATTGGCAATGCCGTGCGATTGCCGATCCCTGAAGGCTTCGGAAGGCGCGGCAAACTGCGCCTGATCCGCCTGTCCCGATGCACAGGCCGTCAACACAAACGCGGCGAGGCCGGTTGCCGTCGCCTTCCCGAAACCAATCATCCAATCCCTCCATCGCCCGCCGGGTGTTGCGACCATCGTTCCGATGTGAGCGCTAACATTGAATGACTGATAAGACCAGTCATACGTAGAATGCAACCCGAAAGGTGCGGATAACCGAGATTAACGAGGAAAATTGCGCAAGCGAAGGCGGGCTTTTCGCATGCGTTTCTCGCCGCTTTTTGCACCAGAATGATAGCGTTCCCGCAGTCGGCCGAGCCGGGCGCACTCGCAGCTTGGACTGGCCGCGGACGAGTTTGAGGAACGTGACCTGAGGTTATCGCCCCGGGCAGACGCATTATCCCAAAACTGTATATCAGTGCATGCGAAGAAAAAGGCTGGCGATCTGCCTGCGCCAGCAAGGGAGTGATAATGAATACGGCGAGGGCAATTCAAAAGCAGCTTGCGTCGGTCGTGAAATCGGTTACCGGTAGCGCTACCATAACGATAATGAATCCGGCGAACACATCGCCAGGCGGAAGAGGTAAGAGGATGGATTCCACAGAGTGGACAGACGCCGGGCGCGTCAACATGGCGCTGATATCGGCGATTGTGGCGGTGGCAACGATCGGCGGATTGCTGTTCGGTTACGACAGCGGCGCGGTCAACGGCACACAGGGGGGGCTGACGCAGGAATTCGGGCTTAGCGAAGCCGCGCTCGGCTTTACCGTCGGCTCGCTACTGATCGGCTGCGCTGCTGGCGCGTTCTTTGCCGGACGCCTGGCTGACGCGATAGGCCGTCGGATAGTGATGATAATGGCCGCGATGCTGTTCGTGCTTGGCGCGCTGGTCCAGGGCAGCACCGAGTCGCATTTGCTGTTCGTTCTCGCGCGGTTTACAGGCGGAATGGCGGTGGGGGCTGCTTCGGTGCTTTCGCCCTTGTACATTTCGGAAATGGCCCCGGCAAACATTCGTGGGCGGTTGACCACGGTGCAGCAGGTGATGATCATCACCGGCCTGACGGCGGCCTTCGTGGTCAATTATTTTCTCGCCCAGGCGGCCGGCGATTCGCTGGCGCAGATCGGCGGACTGGCAGCGTGGCGGTGGATGTATCTGGCGCAGGCGGTTCCGGCGGTAGTGTTTCTGGTGGCGCTGCTGTTCATTCCGGAAAGCCCCCGTTACCTCGTCAGCCGCGGGCGCGACGAGCAGGCCTACGCCGTGCTGACGCGTATCTTCGGGGCCGGCGAAGCAACCCGCAAGGTGGCCGAAATCCGCGCCACCTTTGCCGCCGACCACCGACCCAGCCTGAAGGATGTGACAGGCGGCCGCCTGGGTTTCCGGCCCATCGTGTGGGCAGGCATCATGCTGGCAACGTTTCAGCAGTTCGTGGGCATCAATATCATCTTCTATTATGGCGAAACGCTTTGGCGGCTGGCTGGCGTTTCGGAAGAGGTGGCGCTGGAACGCAACATCGTTTCGGGCCTGGTTTCGATCGCGGCGGTATTCGCGGCGTTGCTGCTGATAGACAAGTTGGGGCGCAAGCCGCTCTTGATGATCGGTTCGGCAGGCATGGCGGTTTCGCTTGGGACGATGACCTGGGCCTTTTCCGGCGCGGGCACCGATGCTGCGGGCAATCTGATCCTGAGCGAATCAGTGGGTTACACAGCGCTGATTGCCGCCAACCTGTATGTGATCTTCTTCAATTTCAGCTGGGGCCCGGTGATGTGGGTGATGCTGGGTGAGATGTTTCCCAACCAGATGCGCGGGTCTGCGCTGGCGGTGGCCGGGCTCGCGCAATGGGGTGCCAATTACCTGGTTGTGCAGAGCTTCCCGCCAATGGCCGCCTGGTCGCTTGCAGGAACCTATGCGCTCTACACTGCGGCTGCGGTAATCAGCTGGTTCCTGGTAAAGTCGCTGATAACCGAAACCAAGGGCAAGGAACTGGAGGAAATGGTGGGCTGAGACGGTCGAGGCGAAGCGGGCCTTCGATTGCAATCGGAGATCGTAGTGTTAGCTCCGGTCGCGCTGAGGGTCAAAATGCTGGTCCATCACCCATCTCACTGCGGACGAGGCCAAGACCTACACCTACGATACCGAAAACCGCATGGTCAGCGCGGTCTCGGGCGGCGGCACTGTCGGCCTGCGCTATGATCCGCTCGGGCGGCTGTATGAGGTGACCGACACCAGTGGCAGCCAGCGGCGCCTGTATTACGACGGGGCCGATCTGGTGCTCGAATATTCGGGCAGCGGCGCGCTGCTGCGGCGGTTCGTGCATGGCCCCGGCGCGGGGGATGATGCGCTGCTGTGGTATGAAGGCTCCACTGTGAGCAACGCCACACGGCGGCACCTGCATGCGGACCGGCTCGGCTCGATCGTCGCGGTGACGGACTATCAGGGCAATCTCCTCGCCGCCAACGCCTGGGACGAGTTTGGCGTGCCCGATCAGAACAACCTCGGCCGCTTCCAGTACACCGGGCAGGCTTGGGTTCCCGAACTGGGAATGTTCTACTATAAGGCCCGCATGTACTCCCCCACGCTCGGCCGCTTCATGCAGACCGACCCCATCGGCTACGGCGACGGGATGAACATGTATGCCTATGTCGGCAATGATCCGGTGAATTTCGTTGATCCGACGGGGTTATGGGAAGAGCGTGGTTGGGTGATCGATAATGCAAACTCCGGCATCAACGACGCTGGCGATGTGGTGGTTTCGCGGACATGGGAATGCAAGGAAAATGGCCTAGATTTGTCAGACTTCTTTAACATAGACATTTTGGGCGGCATTGATCTGTTTAGGGCCAACAATATTGGAACCAACGGCAACGAAATTCTATTTTACCTAGATGAAGATGGTGCAGTTCAAGAGGTTCCAAACACCAATCCAGTAACCTGTACGAATGCAGCTGGGAGACGCGTGGATGGGGGTGGAGGAACCGCACCGACGGGGACTGTCACCGGCCATCTCCACAACGATGATCACGACGGAGGAAGGCGAGAAAATACGCCGGGGCCTGATGATGCTTGGAATTCAAATCGAACCGGCTTGCATCTTGTAGGAACGAGGGAAGGTGTGATGCTGATCAGGCGGGTTGGTGACGGTGATTATCGAGTGGGGTATATATCGGGAACGTATAATTTGAATAGGCAAGTCACCCGAACGAGAGTTTCAAATTGGAATGCCCACAATGGTCGTGAGAATGCGCAACCCATTCATCAAGGTGGTGGAGGAAATACGTGCAGCTAAGGTCCATAATTTGCATCGCTGGATGCCTCTCAATCTTGATTGGCTGTAGCCCTACCAATCAACCAATTTTGACTGAAGGGGGAGGGAGCACTTTTTATGTTTCCACTGGCGACGATCAAATTTCTATAGATAGAAACGAAACCGGTTTCGTAATGTATACTTCAGATGTCCCGAGTTCTGAATTCAGAACCTGCTATGATTTCGTCCCGGGAAACGATCTTATGCGACAGGAGATCGAAAATAAAATCGGCCAATGCCGTGAAAATTGTTCAGTTAACGGGAATTCAAATATACATTTTGTGTTTTCTGAAAGTTTCACGATTCGACTGAGTGAGCCTTCTTACAGATATGAATCAGATATTGTCATAGTATCTTCGAGCCCATACTATATATACGAAGATATTCAGAACTTTGTTCATTGTCCGAGAGTTGGTTTTAAGTATGAATTGTATGTTTTGAACGATATATTAGACGATTGACATTACATCGTTTAACTGAATCGTTAATCAATGGAGAATTCCGCAGATACAATTTTGGGGACACTATACTTAATTCCACGTCATCCCTCTACCAACAACCTCACCTCGGACGGCAGCAAGACCTACACCTACGATACCGAGAACCGCATGGTCAGCGCGGTCTCGGGCGGCGGCACGGTGGGGCTGCGGTATGATCCGCTCGGGCGGCTGTATGAGGTGACCGATACCAGCGGCAGCCAGCGCCGTCTGTATTACGACGGGGCCGATCTGGTGCTCGAATATGCGGGCAGCGGCGCGCTGCTGCGGCGGTTCGTGCATGGCCCCGGCGCGGGGGATGATGCGCTGCTGTGGTATGAAGGGTCCACGGTGAGCAACGCCACACGGCGGCATCTGCACGCCGACCGATTGGGCTCGATCGTCGCGGTGACCGATTACCAGGGCAATCTGCTTGCTGCCAACGCCTATGACGAGTTTGGCGTTCCCGATCAGAACAATCTGGGCCGCTTCCAGTATACCGGCCAGGCCTGGGTTCCCGAACTGGGAATGTTCTACTATAAGGCGCGGATGTACTCCCCCACGCTCGGCCGCTTCATGCAGACCGACCCCATCGGCTATGGCGACGGGATGAACATGTACGCCTATGTCGGGAATGATCCGGTGAATGGGGTTGATCCGACGGGGTTGCAAGAGTGCGACGGGGATATTTGTGTTTTCGGTACACCGGATAGGCCGAGGATTGCTCAGGATGGATTAGCAGATTTGGGCATTATACTGGGTGCTTTGGGCGGGCTGAATTTCGATCTCGGGGATTTTGGGCCTGAGCCTGAGCCTGAGAACATTATCTTGGTAACGGCCGACCGTTTGCGGCCTAGGCAAGGTCCGACCGAGAATGGGGATCCCTTGCTGCCAAATAATGTATGTGATGCCCCACTTAGCAGCGGCGTAGGCTCTGCGCGTGGCGTTCTTGAAACGATCGCTACGGGGGCTGACATTGCGACGGTTGCTGTCGCGACGAAACTGGTCGGCTATGGTGCGGAAGCCGGATTGTTAGCCGTGAATCTGTATGATGGGTTTGCGAACGACAGTTGGGGTGGACTACAAGTTCAAGGAGCAGGTGCAGCTACTCGCCTTATTCCCGGTGGCAGAACATTGCAGTCTGGCCTTCGGGTGGCTCGCGGACCAACCGGTACCCTGAGAAACAGCAGAGGGCAGTTCAGAACTTCGCATATCAACAATCCGGCGGTGGCTGAAGCTGGTGACTTGGCGATCCAAAATGGAGCCCAAGCTGCAACAGGTGCAGTGGTATGCAGATAATCCTGAATGTGGGGCTAGTAGCACTTGTCTCCCTGGCTGCGTCTTTCCTTCTGCTGGCGAAGCTACACCGGCAACTCAGCTACTTGATCGAGGGGCGTATTTACCAAGAGCGATCGCAGAACTGGCCGGTTGGCGTTCATGCGAAGTATCGGGCTAGTCCCAAAGAGCTGATGCTGCACATTGTGTCATTCAGCTTGCTAGGGATCGCAATCGGACTGCTGGTTTATCTAGAGCAGCAACTGCTACTCCCTCTCATTGTTGGTTTTCTGGCGCTCCTCACTTTTTACCTTCTTACACAAGAAGTTAGGAAGAACTTCCCCTTAGAGGAGCAGCGGAATAGGTCTGTCTTTGAGCCGCACAAACGGCGCTGAGACGATCTGCGTTCACCCGCCTCACACGTTCCTGGTCATCTGACTCCGGCCTGTTCCGGCCCAGCGCCGTCTCATTGAACCGCTGATCGTCCGAGCGAGACACTGCCTCACAGGGCCTTCGCTATGATCCGCTCGGGCGCCCTTCGACAGGCTCAGGAGTATGAAGTGACCGACACCAGTGGCAGCCAGCGCCGCCTCTATTACGACGGCCACGATCTGGTGCTCGAATATGCGGGCAGCGGCGCGCCGCTGCGGCGGTTTGTGCATGGCCCCTCAGCCGGAGATGATGCGCTGCTGTGGTATGAAGGCTCCACGGTGAGCAACGCCACACGGCGGCATCTGCATGCCGACCGGCTCGGCTCGATCGTCGCGGTGACCGATTATCAGGGCGCTCTTTTTGCCCTACCGCTTCGCTGCTTGAGGGCACCCTCCTCGCCGCCAACGCCTGGGACGAGTTCGGCGTGCCCGATCAGAACAATCTGGGCCGGTTTCAGTGGGAGCCCACTTGGAGCAATTTTCGCCACATACGTGTATCAATTATAACGAAAAATGGTCGGGGAGAGAGGATTCGAACCTCCGGCCCCTGCCTCCCGAAGACAGTGCTCTACCAGGCTGAGCTACTCCCCGACCGGTGCTTGCGGAGGGCGAACCCCCGCGAGGCAGAGGCGGCCCTATAGGTGGCGCTTGCGGTGCTGGCAAGCCTTGCCTGAGCGAATGGCCGGGGTGGTGCTTTTGATCCGGCAATTGCCCGGCCATTACCCGCTTGCGCCATTGCCTGCCCCGTCTGGCACTGCCACTAGGCAGGATCGAAAACGGCGGAGGTCTCGGTTCGATGCTTGTATTGGTGACAGGAGTGGCGGGTTTCATCGGCGCGGCGCTGGCCGAACGCCTGCTGGCGCGCGGCGACACGGTAATCGGGATCGATAATTGCAATGATTACTACGATCCTGCACTGAAGGATGACCGCATCGCCCGTATCCGCGCAGGCGGCGGGGATTTCACATTCCACCGGATCGATTTTGCCGACATGGCCGCGCTCGATGCCGCTCTGGACGGTGCGCTTGATGGGGGGGCAATCGACGCCATCGTCCATCTGGGCGCGCAGGCAGGCGTGCGCTATTCGCTGGAAAATCCGGCGGCCTATGTGCAATCCAATCTGGTCGGCCATGCCAACATGCTCGAAATCGCCCGCCAGCGCGGCGTGGCGCATATGGTCTATGCCAGTTCCAGTTCGGTATATGGCGGCAATGAAAAGGTGCCCTTCAGCGTGGAGGATCGCGCCGATCATCCCGTCAGCCTGTATGCCGCCACCAAGCGCGCGGACGAACTGATGAGCGAAAGCTACGCCCACCTGTTTCGCATCCCGCTCACCGGCCTGCGGTTCTTTACCGTCTATGGCCCCTGGGGCAGGCCCGACATGGCCTATTGGCTGTTCACCCGCGCGATCCTTGCCGGTGGTCCCGTTCTGGTTAATCACAAGGGAGAAATGTGGCGCGATTTCACCCATATCGACGATATCATTTCCGGCATTGTGTCCGTTCTGGACAAACCGCCGCTTGACGATGGCGAGCAGAAAGCGGGCGGATCGCGCAAGCCGCATGCGATCTACAACATCGGCAACAACCGTTCGGAAAAGCTGATCGACATGGTCCGCATCATTGAAGACGCCTGCGGCCGCAAGGCGCAGATCGTGTGGAAACCCATGCCCAAGGGCGATGTGTTGCGCACCTATGCCGATATCGACGCCATGCAGCGCGATCACGGCTATTGCCCCACCACCAGCATTGCCGAAGGGCTGCCGCAATTCGTGAAATGGTATCGGGAATATCATTCCGTGTGATGGTGGCGCGCGCGGCGGGCCGGTGTTAGCATCGCCCGCATGAATGACCGATCCAGCCATCCCGAATGGCAATATCTCGATCTGATGCGCCGTGTCTGGGAACATGGTGATGAGCGGATGGACCGCACCGGCGTAGGCACGCGATCGGTTTTCGGCGCCATGCTGCGCTTCGATCTGGCGGATGATCGCGTGCCGCTGCTCACCACCAAGCGGGTGTTCTGGAAGGCGGCGGCGAGGGAGATGCTGTGGTTCCTCACCGGCAGCACCAATATCCGCCCGCTGTTGCAGCAGGGCGTGACGATCTGGAGCGACTGGCCGCTGAAGCGATACCGGCAGGCGAGCGGCGAGGATGTGACGCAGGAGGACTTCGAGGCGCGGATCGTTGCCGACGAAGTCTTCGCCGCCAACTGGGGCGATCTGGGGCCGGTATATGGCAAGCAATGGGTGGACTGGCCGACCTATGAATACGGTCCGGACGGCAGATACCGGCAAGGCCCCGGCATCAATCAGGTGGCCCGCGTGGTCGAAAGCCTGAAGCGCGATCCGGGCAGCCGCCGCCATATCATCGAAGGCTGGAACGTGGCCGAACTGGACCGGATGGCGCTGCCGCCGTGCCACAAGACCTATCAGTTCCACGTTGCCGGGCAGGGCGATGGCGCGCGGCTCAACTGCCTGCTTTATCAGCGCAGTTGCGATATCGCGCTCGGCCTGCCGTTCAACCTGTTCGGCGCCGCGCTGCTGATGCGGATGATGGCGGCGCAGACGGGCCTCAATCCGGGCGAACTGGTGTGGAGCGGGGGCGATACACATCTCTATCTCAACCACGCCGAACTGGTGGAGGCGCAACTGGCGCGGGAACCGGGCGGCGCGCCGAAACTTGCCATTACAAGTGCTGCGCCGAGCATTTTCGATTACCGCTTCGAGGATTTCGAAGTGCGCGATTATCATCCGCAAGGGGTGCTGCGCGCGCCCGTGGCGGTATAGCGGGAGAGGGAGCGCGGCGACCGATTGACCGTTTCGCCAGAAACTAATATAATTCCCGCAGCGTAAAACATTGTTCCACACCCAATGGATCAACGGGGAGAGTGCAGATGGCATCGGCAAAGGATGAGAAGCGGCCCAATCGCCCGCCGCTCCGGCTGCATGTGCCCGAACCGCATTCGCGCCCCGGCGAGGCCGCCGATTTCAGCCATCTGGCAATT
>JBGSLI010000018.1:0-2701 GCA_041740775.1 Alteraurantiacibacter sp.
AAGACAATCTGTATTCGGGCGGTGTGAACGGCGAATTCAGTGTGACCGACCGGCTCCGGTTCGTGGGCGACTTGTCCTATTCGCGCAACGAACGCGACGAGAGCATTACCGAAACCTACGCCGGCTTCGGCTGCTGCGCCGACAATCTGACGCAGAATGCCAACCGGGTTTTTGACGATATCGGCTTTGATATTTCCAATCTGCTCGAGGGCGATTTCCCGACCTACAGCGAAGGGCTGAATTACGGCGATGCCTCGCAGGTCTCGCTGGGCGACCGTGCGCCGTGGGGTGGCTGGGGCCATGATGGTGCCACCAAGGAGCCGCATGTTGTTGAAGAGGTCTATGCGCTCGATCTGGGCTTTGAATATGAAATGGACGGTTTCTTCGAACAGTTCGATGTCGGGGTAAACTACACCAGCCGGACGAAGACCAAGCGGGTCGACGAATTCGATCTCATGCTCAAGAACGGACGCCAGCAGACGCTGGTTGCCGCAGAGCATCTGGCTGATCCGACCTCGCTGGATTTTGCCGGCTTCGGCGATGTCCTCGCGGTCAATCTGCGAACGGCGCTGCCCACCTATTATGACCGGGTGCTGTTCATCGACAACAACACCTTCGACAAGGCCTGGGCGATTGACGAAGAGGTCATCACGATACGCGCCAAGACCACCTTCGATTCGGGCAATCTGCGCGGCAATCTGGGCATCCAGGCGGTCTATCAGGAACAGCAGTCGACCGGCAGTGCGATCAATGCGACGCTGACCCCCAGAGTGGTCACCCCGGTCGATGTCAGCACCAATTACTGGGACATCCTGCCCAGCATGAACCTGATCTATGAACTGGGCGGCGGGCACCGGTTCCGGTTTGCCGCTGCCAGGGTGATGGCGCGGCCGCGGATGGACGAGATGCGGGCCAGCTTCATTCCCAGTTTCCCGCGCACCCCCTGCACCCCCACCGCGCAGGTGCCGACGCCCTGCGTGGTCGGTGAGGAGCGGACCGGCCTGTGGTCGGCCACCGGCGGCAATGCCTTGCTCAAACCGTGGAGGGCAACCGCGGTCGATCTGGCCTATGAATGGTATATCGACCGGACCAGCTATTTCAGCATCGCAGGGTTCTACAAGGATCTCGACAGCTTCATCTTCACCCAGCGTCAGGTGTTCGACTTTTCCGGGCTTCCGATCCCGCCGTCATCGCTGCAATCGCCGACCAATCCTAACGGTCTGCCGGCGGGTGTGCCGGTCAGCCCGCTCGGTCAGATCAATCAGCCCGCCAACGGCACCGGCGGATCGATCAAGGGCATCGAAATCAGCGGCGCGCTGGGCTTTGGCAAGCTGTATGATGCGCTCGAAGGGTTCGGGATCATCGGCAGTTATTCCAACACCGATTCAAATCTCCGTCCGACCGCAAGCGACAATCCCGACGTGGTCCAGCAAACGCGCATTTCCGGCCTGTCGGGAACCGTCTATACGGTAACCGGATATTTCGAGCAGGGCGGTTTCCAGGCCCGCGCAGCCTATCGCTACCGCTCACCGTTCAAGGGCGAGGTGACCCAGCTTTTCGCGGCCCGCGGCGTAACCGAAATTCTGTCCGACCGGGATGTATCGGCGCAGATTGGATATACCTTCCAGGAGGGGTCATCGCTCGAAGGGCTGGGGATGCTGTTGCAGGTCAACAATCTGACCAATTCCGCCTTCCGCACCCGCATCGGCACCGATGCCGGCGGGGTGCGAACCGCCGACGGGGCCTTCCTTCCCGAAACCATCGAGCGATACGGGCGCCAGGTATTGTTCGGGTTCAACTACCGCTTCTAGGGCTTTCGGGAGCCGGGTTCCTCCCAGCCGGCTCCCGGATTCTCCTTGTGGGGCGGACAGGTGTGACAAAGGGTCCGGGCACATCGGATCTGGCGGCAATGACTTTGGAGCGCGTGGCGATCCAGCTGGATTGCGCACCGCATTGAGGAGGGCGGGCGTGCTCTACAAGTTCTGGTTTTCAAATGTTCTCGCGGGAACTGTCGCGATGGCCGGATTGGGAGGCTGCGCGCAAACCGGCTCGCTTCCCGGTGCCGATGCCCCCTCGCCTGTCGGCTGGCGCGAACCTGCAGTTCCGGCGAATGCGGATGCGGTAATCGAGGCGCGCATCGCCAGCATCCTTTCCGGCATGACGCTGCGCCAGAAAATCGGCCAGATGACCCAGGCGGACATCCGCTCGATCACCCCGGACCAGGTGCGCGAGCACTACATCGGTTCGGTCCTCAACGGCGGCGGGGCGTGGCCGGGCAACAACAGCCATGCAGAGGTTGCCGATTGGGTTGCCCTGGCCAGGGCATACCACTCTGCCTCTTTGAGCACGGACATGCCGACCAGGATTCCCGTCATCTGGGGCACCGATGCGGTCCACGGCCACAACAATGTGTTCGGGGCCACGCTGTTTCCGCACAATATCGGCCTGGGAGCCGCGCACGATCCGGAACTTGTCGGCCGCATCGCGCAGCAGACCGCAAGGCAGGTGCGTGCGACCGGGATACGCTGGGTTTTTGCCCCCACGCTGGCGGTGGTGCAGAACCCGCGCTGGGGCCGCACTTACGAAGGCTATTCCTCCGATCCGGCGCTGGTGCGCGAATATGCTGCGCATTTTGTCGCGGCGATGCAGGGCGATCTTTCGGGTGGTGCAAGCACGATCGCTTCGGCCAAGCATTTCATCG
>JBGSLI010000019.1:0-5394 GCA_041740775.1 Alteraurantiacibacter sp.
GCCGCCCCGCCCAGCCGCGCGCGGCGTTCCGCGCCATCCTCAACAAACCGGGTTTCGGCCTGCGGCACTTCCAGATTGCCGTGGAAATCATTGATCGCCAGAATCTGCACCGTGACGGGGGCAAAGGCGCCTTCCGGCACGCTGGCGCAGGCGGCCAGCGCGATGGTGGACAACAGGGCGGCGATGGTGGAGGTTTTCATTGCCATTCCTTTCGCGCAGTCTGGTGACAAAAGAAAGGCGGCGGCGCCCAAAGGAACGCCGCCGCCCTGCATTTTACGGTCCGATCCCGAAGATCAGAATTCGTAACGAACGCCCACCTGGATCTTCCAGATGGAAGCCGAAAGGCCGATCAGATTCTGATCGTTGGGGTTGAAGTTGGTGATGTTGTAGCGGCCCGCCGAATCCACGCTCACATCGACCAGTTCGACGGTCTGCTGGAACCCGCCGCGACGACGGAAAACGTTCCAGCTGTCATCGACAAAGTTCAGGAAATTGTCGAAATCGAAGAACATTTCGACCCGGTCATCCACCACGCCGGTGAGCGATCCGATGAAGGGCAGTTCCTGGCTGAAGCGCAGGTCCATATCGTAGAACCAGTCATTGCGGCAGGAATTGCGCTTGATCGATTCGCCCGGCGTGAAATCGCAACCGCTGGCCGCGACATAATCGATCAGCGCCTGCACCGCCGCCGGATCGGAACCGGGTGCAAGATTGGGATCGTTGACGCCCGACGGCACGTAAAGCAGCGCATTGTCGGCACCGGAAGCGATATCGTTGAACACCCCATTGCCGTTGAACGTCAGGCTGTATGGGCGGCCCGAACGCGCGGAGAAGAAGATCCCCAGGCTGGTGGCGTAGTCCCCGAAGAACTCCTCGCGCAGCGAAAGGGCCGCCGTAATGTTGTGACGGGTTTCGAAGTTGGAGGTGGACACCGCCGGGTTCTGCCGGTCGAACGCCGCCGTCACGTCGAACGACGAGGTGGCGGTGGACGAGCCGTTGTTGCGGTTGTTGGCGGCATCGGTCCAGGCGTAGCCGAATGTCATCCTGGTGCTGCCGCCCTGCGTGAACAGGCCTGCATCGAAGTTCTTCGATAGGATCGCCGAAGCGGTATGGCTGGAATAGGACGGGCCATTGGTCAGCTGGATTTCATCGTCACGGCCGATGCGGTTGAAGCACGGTGCGTTGACGTTGCGCCACACCGGCGGAGTGCCGCCCGAATAATCCAGCGTGGCGGTGCAACCTACCGCATCCGGATCGGTGGGATCGATTGCAGCAAAGATCGGCCGCCCGTCCACGGTGAAGCCGTTGAGGCCGCGGGTGATGTTGGGGGTCTGCGACAGATCGACGAAGTTCAGCGTATCCACGGCACGGGTGTAGATGTAATCCAGATTCATGTGCCAGTTGCTGAAGAAGCCGCCCGGCGTGCCCAGATCGGTGGAAAGGCCCAGATTGGCGCGCCACACGCTGGGCAGTTTGAAGTTGGGATCGGTCGATTGCGTATCGGCCAGACCGCGCGCGGCCTGATCCGAACCCACATCGATAACGCATTGCGGGAAACCGGTGAACTGGCCGTTCTGCACCACGTCCACTGGCGTGCCGTCATTGGGTGTTTCGCAGGATGTCAGCGTGCCGAGGCCGGTGGAAAAGCCGTTGTTGGAGAAGGCGTTGGAGAAATACACCACCGGATCGCCACCGGTGAACCGACCGATCCCGCCGGTCACGCTGGTGTTGGAGAAGAAGCCTTCGTTTTCCATATCATAGGTGGCTGAAAGGCGTGGCAACCACAGCGGATCAAGATCGCTGAACGCAGTGGCATTGGAGAAGCCATAGCGGCGGATGAATTCGGGATTCTCGCGCGGGGCATCACCGGTGAACCACTGCACCCGCAGGCCGGCGGTGATGTTGAGCTGCGGGGTCGCCTGGAATTCGTCCTGCGCATAGATCGAATAGATGCGCCGGTCGAAGCGGGCCGCCGCCTCGTTGATATCTCCGGTAGGCGTGGCGTTGATATCCGCGCCAGTGCCAGTGCCGTTCACCACCTGCGATGCGGTGGGAAAGAGGGTGCTGCCGTTGATCAGTATGCCCTGTTCGAAATCATCCAGATTGGCGAAGTAGAGCGAACCGGTGGCGTTCACCGCAAACAGGTTGAACACCCCCAGATCGTTCAATTCGGCGCCGAATTTCAGCTGGTGTGCGCCGCCGTCGACATTCATCTGGAAACGCGCCTGATTGACGGTGCTGTTGAGTTCATTGGCCGAACGGAAAATGCCGGGGCCGGTGCTGAGGATGCCGTCCTGCGTGGTTTCGCCGGCAACCGGGGCCACGCCCACGACGAGGCGCACGATCGGATTGTCCGACTGCGCTTCACCCCCGCCAAACGGGCCCTGCACGTCCGAAACCTCCGCGCGGCTGAGGCGGATTTCGGTCGAAACCGTATCGCTCCAGTCGGAATAGAGGCGGACCGAATAGTAATCGGACACCGTGCCTTCATCCTCGAAGGAATTGAGGCCGGTGATATTGCTGGCGGCAAAATCGGATTCGACGTTGGATTCTTCCAGCCGCTGATAGGTCGCCTCCAGCCGCTGGCCTTCGGTGATGTAGGCATCGATGCGGCCGAAATAGCGGGTCGAGGCTTCGTTCAGCGCGCGCGGGAAACCGCCCACGTCCTGGCCATATACGTCCTGCGCGATCTGCGCGAAGCGATCGAACTGCGCCTGCGTGACGAAATTGGCTTCGTTGGGGAAATTGCCGCCGGCGGGGCCGAAATCATTGGCATCGCCGAGATCGGTTTCCTCGTATCCGGCGAAGAAGAACAGCCGGTCGGGAATGATCGGACCGCCCAAAGTGGCACCCCAGCGCTTTTCCTGGAACGGATCGACGCTGAAATCATCGCCATCGATCGATTCGCCGCGCATGCCCGAATCGCGATAGGTGAAGAAGGCACTGCCGTGGAACTGGTTGGTGCCCGATTTGGTCACCACATTGACCAGACAGCCGGTGAAATCGGTGTATTCGACATCGAAGGGGGCGAATTCCACCGATGTCTCGCGGATCGTGTCGAACGGCAAGGGCAGCGCATTGCGCGCGGCAAACGGCGTGCCGTTGAGGCCGAACACGTCCGCCTGCACGATGCCGTCAACGGTGAAGGTGTTGCCGCGATCATTGCCGCCCAGGCACGAGATGCGATCGACTTCATTATCGCGATCAAGGCTGACGCGCGGGTCGATGCGGATAATGTCGCGCACATCGCGGCTGATCGAGGGGAAGGATTCAAGCGTGCGCTGATCGAAGGCGATGCCCGGCCCGACGGCCAACTGCTGCACGTTCACGCGCGCGCCCGAAACCACGATCACGTTCTCGCTGGCAGCGGCGGCCAGCTGGAAAGTGTAGGCGGTATTGCCCGAAATATTGATGAACTGGTCTTCTACCGATTGCCCTTCAAAGCCGGTCGCGGTGACGGTGACGGTGTAGGGTCCGCCCGAAACCAGCCCGCCGAAGCGGAAGGTGCCGTTGCCATCGGTGGTCTGCGTGCGCACGGTGGCGGTGCGGGTATCGGTCACGGTTACCGTGGCACCAGCCAGCGTATTGCCATCGGCATCGCTCACCGTGCCCTGCATGCCCGACGTGATCTGCTGCGCCTGCGCGGTTTGCGGCAGGATGGCTGCACTCGCGGCGATGCTCGCCACGCTGGCGGCAAGTAGATACCTGATTTTCATGTCTGGAGATTTCCCTCATTGGAGACCGTGATTGCCCGAACGGGCGCTCGCGAGCCGGATAGCTGCCAATGAGGACAGTTTTCTTGCAGGCAAGTGACAGCGCAACACAAGGTGGTCACATCGCTGTCATTTCCTGTGGGAGACAGGCGGTTTCATCCGAGACTGTTGCTGCGACGCAACATTAACGGCGGAAAAACAAGGTTCGGGCTGTCAGAATGTAACCCGAAAATCCGCGCGGGCGAATCAGTCCGGTCCGAATCAGGCCAGTCCGATTTCCCGCAGGCGCTGCTGAAGAAATTCATGCGCGGTGATCGGCGGTGCGGTTTGCTCCCCTTCACCAACGCAGGACGCCAACGGTTCGATCACGAAATCGGGGCGGAAGTGGAGGAAGAACGGCATCGAATAGCGCGAACGCCGCGCCGCCTCGCCGCCGGGATTGACCACCCGATGGGTGGTGGAACGCAGCCGCGAATTGGTCAGCCGGTCCAGCATGTCGCCCACATTTACCGCCAGCGCACCCTGTGGCGGGGATACGGGCACCCATTGCCCCTGCCGGTTGAGCAGTTCCAGCCCCGCTTCTTCCGCCCCCAGCAGCAGGGTAATGGTGTTGATATCGCCATGCGCCGCCGCGCGGATCGCGCCTTCGGGCACATCATCGCCCAGCGGCGGATAATGCAGCAGACGCATGACCGAATTGCCGTCTGCCACGGTGGGCACGAAATAATCGGTCTCCAGCCCCAGGTGCATGGCAATGGCGCGCAGCAGGCGATCGCCCGCCTTCTCGAATTCGGCATAAAGCTGCTCAAAGGTTTCGCGGAAACCGTCGATCCCGTCGGGCCAGATGTTGGGCGCCATGTAATCGGCCAAGGGGTGGCCTGCGGGCAGGCTGCGGCCGACGTGCCAGAATTCCTTCAGATCATGGACCTTGGCATCCTTGGCGATTTCCTTGCCGAAGGGGGTATAGCCGCGCGCACCGCCGCCGCCTTCGACATGATAGCCGCGCTTGACCGCTTCGGGCAGCGCAAAGAACTGCTTCGCCAGATGATCCGCCCGGTCGATAAGATCCTGCGGGATGCCGTGATCGCGCACCACGGCAAACCCGTATTCGGCAAAGCTGCGGCCCAGTTCACCGGAAATTTCCGCCAGCGGCCGCGCGAGCGAGATGGAAGCGATGTCGGTCATGGCGCTTTATCCTAATAGGGCAACAGCAATCCGGCCAGCGCGGCGCTCATCAGATTGGCGAGCGAACCGGCCGCCAGCGCCTTCAATCCCAGCCGGGCGATCACCGGTCTTTGATTCGGCGCAAGCCCGCCGGTCACCGCCATCTGGATGGCGATCGAGCTGAAATTGGCAAAGCCGCACAGGGAAAAGGTGACGATCGCCTGCGCGCGGGGGCTGAGCGCGCCGTCTTCCAGCGCACCCAGATCGATGAAGGCGACAAATTCGTTGAGCACGATCTTGGTGCCGAACAATCCGCCCGCCGCCCCGGCCTCGGCCCAGGGCACGCCGATCAGATACATGATCGGGGAAAATACCCAGCCGAGGATCTGCTGGAACGACAAATCCGGCATCCCGAACCAGCCGCCCGCCGCGCCGAGCAGGCCGTTGGCGAGCGCGATCAGCGCCACGAAGGTCAGCACCATCGCGCCCACCGCCACCGCCAGCTTCAAGCCCGTTT
>JBGSLI010000020.1:0-3613 GCA_041740775.1 Alteraurantiacibacter sp.
CCTGCGAGAGGGCCTTAGCGGCGGCACCGGTGCCGATCTGTTGCCCTACACCCGCCCGATGGCGCGGCTGGCCGAGGGCTGCGATCTTGCCCCGCTGGCCACCGCGATGATGGATGTGTCCGACGGGCTGCTGCTCGATGCCTTCCGCATGGCGCAGGCGAGCGAGGTCACGATCGCCATCGACAGCGCCGCCGTGCCCGTGGCCGATCCCGCGCGCCGCCATGACTGCATGATCTGGGGCGATGATTACCAATTGCTGTTCACCCTGCCCGCTGGAACCTTTCCCCCCGTTCCCGCCACCCGCATCGGTGCGGTGGAGCCGCGCGGTTACGCTCCGCTGTTTGTCGATGGCGATCCGGTGACCAATGCCGAGGGGCTTGGCTATCAGCATCGGCAGGGCGACGAATAGCGCAATATCGCCAACGCGAGGGGAAAACGCACGCTTTACGCTTGTGGAAGCGCGCCACATTGCCTAGCGACAGCCCCACGCGGGCCCGGAAGACCGGGTCGTTTTCATTTTTCAAGAGGGAAAAAACCGGGACATGCAACTGGTTCTCATCGCAATCGCGCTCGGGGCGCTGGCTATCGTTTATGGCTTCGTCACCAGCCGTCAGGTGCTCGGCGCACCCGCCGGCAACGAAAAAATGCAGGAAATCGCCGCCGCCATTCAGGAAGGCGCCAAGGCCTATCTGAACCGCCAATACACCACCATCGGCATGGTCGGCGTGGTGGTGGCGGTGCTGGTCGGGGTGTTCCTCGGCCATCTGTCGGCGATCGGCTTCGTCATCGGCGCGGTGCTTTCGGGCGTTGCCGGATTTATCGGGATGAATATCTCGGTGAAGGCCAATGTGCGCACCGCGCATGCCGCTTCGGTCGGCCTGCAAGAGGGGCTGACGATGGCTTTTCGCGCAGGCGCGATCACCGGGATGCTGGTGGCGGGCCTTGCCTTGCTGGCGATTGCGGTGTTCTTCTATGTGCTGACCGGGCCGATGGCGCTCGCTCCCAACAGCCGCGAAGTGATCGATGCGCTGGTCGCGCTGGCCTTCGGGGCCTCGCTGATCTCGATTTTCGCAAGGCTTGGCGGCGGCATCTTCACCAAGGCGGCAGACGTGGGCGCAGACCTTGTCGGCAAGGTGGAAGCGGGCATTCCGGAGGATGATCCCCGCAATCCCGCCGTGATCGCCGACAATGTGGGCGATAATGTGGGCGATTGCGCGGGCATGGCCGCCGATCTGTTCGAAACCTATGTCGTCACCGTGGGCGCGACAATGGTGCTCACCGCACTTCTGCTGACGGCGGCGGGCGATCTGCTGCTGCCGCTGATGGCGCTGCCGCTGCTGATTGGCGGGGCATGCATCGTCACCAGCATCATCGGCACCTATTTTGTCCGTCTGGGAGGCGGCACCAATGTCATGGGCGCGATGTACAAGGGCTTCCTCGTCTCCGCTGTTCTGGCCGTCCCGCTGATCTATCTGGTGACCCAATATGCGCTGGGTTCGGTAGGCCGCGACATGGCCACCGTGCTCAATCCCGGAATGGACATGGTGCCCTTCACCGGCCTGGATCTGTTCTGGTGCGCGATCATCGGGCTGGTGCTGACCGGCGTGATCATCTGGATTACCGAATATTACACCGGCACCGGCTTCCGCCCGGTCCGCTCGATCGCCAAGGCATCGGAAACGGGCCACGGCACCAATGTCATCCAGGGTCTGGCGATCAGCCTTGAATCGACCGCGCTGCCGACGCTGGCGATCATTGCTGCCATCATCGGCTGCTTCCAGATCGCCGGGCTGATCGGGCTGGCCTTCGGGGCAACCGCAATGCTGGCGCTGGCGGGCATGGTGGTGGCGCTCGATGCCTATGGCCCCGTGACGGACAATGCCGGCGGCATCGCCGAAATGGCCGGTCTGGACGACAGTGTTCGCGAAAAGACCGACCTGCTCGATGCCGTGGGCAACACCACCAAGGCGGTGACCAAGGGCTATGCCATCGGTTCGGCGGGCCTCGCCGCGCTGGTGCTGTTTGCCGCCTACACCACCGATCTGGGGATCTTCTTCCCCGAAGTGACGGTCGATTTCAGCCTCGAAAATCCCTATGTCATCGTCGGCCTGCTGCTCGGCGCGCTGCTGCCCTATCTGTTCGGGGCGATGGGGATGACGGCGGTGGGCCGCGCGGCGGGCGAAGTGGTGAAGGACGTGCGCGATCAGTTCGCCAAGAACCCCGGCATCATGACCTACGAAACCAAGCCTGATTATGCCCGCACGGTGGATCTGGTGACCAAGGCCGCTATCCGCGAAATGATCATCCCCTCGCTGCTGCCCGTGCTGGCGCCGATCGTGGTCTATTTCGTCATCACCGCCATCGCCGGTCAGGCCAATGGCTTTGCCGCGCTGGGGGCATTGCTGCTCGGCGTGATCGTGGGCGGGCTGTTCGTGGCGCTTTCCATGACCGCCGGTGGCGGTGCGTGGGACAATGCCAAGAAATACATCGAGGACGGCAATCACGGCGGCAAGGGCAGCGAAGCGCACAAGGCCGCCGTGACGGGCGATACCGTGGGCGATCCCTACAAGGATACCGCCGGCCCGGCGGTCAATCCGATGATCAAGATCACCAATATCGTTGCGCTGCTGTTGCTGGCGGCGCTGGCGGGGGGCGCGGGCTAAACGCTCCGATTCCACCTGATTGGCACAATGAAAACCCTGCCCGGAGAAATCCCGGCAGGGTTTTCTTTACCTTTTGCCTTAGCCAATCCTTGTCCTGCCCGGCCCTACAATCATCGCCACGGGTGATTGCCGCCTGTGACGAGAGGTTAACGAAACGCCTTGGGCCATGACCTTCCCTTCAACCAAACCGGCACTCCCCTCGGGCGGGAGCGCGTCTCCGCGTCCAATGCGCAAATGCTGCGAATATCGCTTCGCGCGCGCGACTGGCGCGATTTCGAACGCAGCGACTTGATCGCCGCTTGGGATGCGCTGGCGCAATGGACGGTCGAGCCCAACCCCTTTTTCGAAAGCTGGTATCTGCTCCCCGCGCTCAGGGCCTTCGATCCGCACGGGCGGGTGAAACTGCTGGTGCTGGAGGCAGACGGGCAGATCGCCGGATTGCTGCCGGTGCGGTATGAAACGCGCTATTACGGCCACCTGATCCCGCACCTCAGCAGCTGGACCCATGCCAACTGCTTCCTGGCCGCTCCGCTGATCGCGCGCGGGTTCGAAGAATTGTTCTGGAGCCATCTGCTGCGCTGGGCAGACGCACACGCGCAACAGGCGCTGTTTCTCCATCTGGCGCATATGCCCGCCACCGGCCCGATCCAGAACACGCTGGGCACCGTGCTGGCGCAGCAAGCCAGAACCCGCCCATCGGCAACGGTGCGCCGCGCCGAACGCGCGCTGCTGGCCAGCCGTGCCCCGCCCGCAAGCTATTTCGAAGAAGCTTTGTCGGCAAAAAAGCGCAAGGAATTGCGCCGCCAGCACCGGCGGCTGGAAGACGAGGGGGAACTGGCCTTCGCCCGGCACCACGATGGTGAGGGGCTGGGCGAATGGATCGCCGCTTTTCTCGCGCTCGAAGCACGTGGATGGAAGGGCCGGGCGGGATCGGCGCTCGCCAGCGATCC
>JBGSLI010000021.1:0-3705 GCA_041740775.1 Alteraurantiacibacter sp.
AGCCTGGTGGCCTGCGGCAGCCTGTCGCTGTTCCGCGGCCTTGCGGGCAATCAGAACTACGCCGCTTCCAAATGCGCGATCGCGGGCGTGGTGCGCTGCATGGCGGTGGAATTCGGCCAATACGCCATCCGCGCCAATGTGATCGCGCCGGGCCTGATCATGACCCCGATGATGGGCGGGGAGAAGAACGAGCAGGCGATGGCGGGCATGTTCGGCCCGAAGATGCCCTTGCAGCGGGTAGGCTATCCCTCCGATTTCGAAGGGATCGGAGCCTATTTGTGTTCGGACGCCTCATCCTTCCTCACCGGCCAGACCATCACCATCGATGGCGGCGATATGGTGGCGGGCTGATGAAACTGCTCAACATCCACGATGTGAACAAGGTCAGCCTCGATCACTACCAGCGGCCCGAAGCGGGGCCGAAGGATGTGGTGGTGCGGATGAAAGCCTGCGGCATCTGCGGCAGCGATCTTTCCTATATCAAGCACGGCGGCATCCCCGGCCCCGGCAAGCCCACCGCGCTGGGCCACGAAGGCGCGGGCGAGGTGATGGAAGTGGGGCGCGAGGTGGAAGGCATCGGCGTGGGCGACCGGGTGATCGTCAATCCGATGAACACCCCCAGCTTCATCGGCAGCGGCGGGCCCGAAGGCGCGTTTACCGAGGAACTTCTGGTGCGCGAGGCGCGCAGCGGCGATTCGATCCTGCCGATCCCCGAAGGCATTCCCTATGATGTCGCCGCGATGTGCGAACCATTGGCGGTGGCGCTCCACGGCATCAACCGCGCGCAGGCGAAGGCAGGCGAACGCATCGCCATCTTCGGCTGCGGCCCGATTGGCCTGGGCATGGTGATGTGGGCGGTGGATCGCGGGTGCAAGGATGTGATCGCGCTCGACCTGTCCGAAGAACGGCTCGAACGTGCCCGCGCGCTGGGCGCGATTCCCGTCAATCCGGGTGCCGAAGATGTGGTTGCGCGGATCAGGGAAATCCACGGATCGCACGTCTATTTCGGGCGCGAGCGCGCCAATACCGATGCCTTTATCGATGCTGCCGGTGCGCCGGTGATCCTGGGGCAGGTGGTCAGCATGGCCAAGCGCCACGCGCGCCATGTCATCACTGCCGCCTATCTCAAGCCGGTCGAACTGCCCGCCGGACCGATGCTGACGAGCGAAATGACCATCACCACCGCGGTCGGCTATCCCGATGAATTTCCCGAAGTGATCGCCGCCATGCCGCGATTGAAGGACACCATCGCCAGCCTCATCAGCCATCGCCTGCCGTTCGAACGGGTGATCGAAGGGCTGGCCATCGCCGCCACGCCCGAATCGGCCAAGGTGATGATCGAATTCGCATGAAGATTTCTTGCAGGGAGTGACGCCAAGCCATGGCCAGGGTTACCTATATCGAACACGACGGCACCAGCCACACGGTCGAAGTCGCAGCAGGCGAAAGCGTGATGCGCGGCGCGCTCGAACATGATGTGCCGGGCATCATTGCCGAATGCGGCGGCGGCCTCGCCTGCGCCACCTGCCATTGTTATGTCGACGAGGCGTGGGCCGACAGGGCGGGCACGCCCACATCGCAGGACGAGCGCGACATGCTGGAAATGACCGCCAGCCAGGTGCGCCCCACCAGCCGCCTTTCGTGCCAGATCGAAGTTACCGAGGCGCTCGACGGGTTGGTGGTCCACCTGCCCGAAGCGCAATATTGAGAAGCGAGGAAACCGCGCGATGAAATATGATCCGACCAATCCCGTCCCGCCGCAGGTGATCCGCCGCGTCGGCATGGATCAGGTGCCCGATCACGTGCCGCCCGGACTGATCCGCCAGTCGGGCCTTGTTTTCGGCCCCGAATTCCTCGCCGATCCGTATGAATTCTTCCCCGCGCTGCACGAGAAATATCCGCCGGTCTATTACGATGTCGGCCCGTTCGGCAACGCCTGGCAATTGATCAAGCATGAAGATGCGCTGTTCGCGCTGCGCCATGCGGAATATTTCAGCACCGAGGATGCCACGCCTTTTCCGCGCGATCCGGAAGATTATTTCAACTTCATCCCGATTGAATTCGATCCGCCCGATCACCGCAAATATCGCAATATCGTCGATCCCTTCGTCTCGCCCAAGGCGATACAGGGCTGGGAGGATCGCATCCGCACGCTCGCCAACGAACTGATCGACGATGTGATCGACAAGGGTGGTTGCGAATTCGACGAGGCATTTGGGCGGCCCTTGCCGGTGCTGGTGTTCCTCGATCTGATGGGTCTGCCGCGCAATATGTGCGATACTTTCGTCGAATGGGCGGTGGCGCTGCTGCATTCCAACGATCGCGCGATCATGGGCCAGACGATGGCGCTGATTACCGAATATATCCAGGGCGCGATTGCCGAAAAGGAAGCCCAGCCGCTGAGCGAGGGGCTGATCAGCCAGATCGTTCATGCCGAGATCGATGGCCGCCCGATTTCGCCCAAGGAGAAGTTCGGCTTCGTGGTGTTCCTGTTCATCGCCGGGCTCGACACGGTGTTTGCCACCTTGAACAACATCTGGCTGTGGCTGGCGCGCAATCCCGATCGGCGTGCGGAAATCATCGCCGATCCCGCCAATATCGACCATCAGGTGGAGGAATTGCTGCGTGCGTTTTCGGTCACCTTTTCAGGCCGCACGGTGGCGCAGGACGTGACCGTGCGCGGGGTCGCAATGAAAAAGGGCGACAAGGTCACCAGCATCCTGCCCGCCTGCAATTACGATCCCGATGTCTTCCCCAATCCGCGCGAGGTGGATTTTCACCGGCCGAAGAAGATCATCCTCGCCTTCACCGTGGGCGTGCATAGCTGCATGGGCGCGCATCTTGCGCGGATGGAAGTGAAGATCGCGCTGCAGGAATGGCTCAGGCGGATTCCCGATTTCGAAGTGAAGCCGGGCGCGCAGATCGTCTACCGCCCCGGCGGGGTGATCGGCCCCGAACATCTGCCGCTGGTCTGGTAAGCCATTGCACAAAGGAAATAGGATGACCGACGTTCTGGGCTATTCCGGCAAACGGGTAATCGTGACCGGCTGTTATTCGGGCATGGGGGCGGCCACCGCGCGGATGCTGGGCGATCTGGGGGCGGAGGTTCACGGGCTGGATTTCCGGCCATCGGATGCACCGCTGGCCAGTTTCACCCTCGTCGATCTGCGCGATCGTGCCAGTATCGAGGCGGGCGTGGCGGCAATCGGCGGCAGCGTGGATGCGCTGTTCAATTGCGCCGGCCTGCCCACCGGAATGCCGCCGATGGATATCATGAAGGTCAATTTCCTCGGCCTCAGGCATCTGTCGCAGGCGGTGGTGCCGATGATGCGCGACGGCGGATCGATCACATCGATCGCGTCCACCGGCGGGATGGGATGGAGCCGCCGGATTCCGGTCAACATGGAACTGGTCACCACGCCCGGCTGGGATGCAGGGCTGGCCTGGTGCGAGGCGAATGCGGAAACCGTGGCCGAAGGCTATGCCTTCTCCAAGGAAAACGTGATCGTTTGGACGCAGTTCACCGCCGCGCATCTGATCAAGCAGGGCATCCGCGTGAACTGCACGCTGCCATCCCCAACCGAGACGCCGATGATGGCGAGCTTTCACGAAACATCGGGCAAGGATGTGGTGGATGCCGCCGCCGAGCCTTTGGGCCGCTATACCACTGCGGCAGAACAGGCGGGCGGGCTGGTGCTGCTGGGT
>JBGSLI010000022.1:0-2535 GCA_041740775.1 Alteraurantiacibacter sp.
CGACCCCCTCCCCTGAAGGGGAGGGGGAGTTGGCGATCTGGTGGTGGTTTGCTGCGGGAATGGTCAATTACCTACGCTCCTGCAGCACCGCATCAACCCAGTATCCAAATTCAGGTCGATTGTGTCGCACCACTCGAAACAACTGCTCCAAAATTTCCAGAATAACCTCTTTGATCCATTCTTCAGCGGGTTCGAAAGAGTCTGGCTCGTTAACGACAACGTGATGACCCACTCGGTCTGGGAGACCGGTCTCTGACTTTTGACGGCGTATTACCAACCGGGCCTTCGCTCCGCTTTTTGTGGCCTGTTCGAACTGTTTCTTGGGCTTTCCAGAGAAGGCGACCTGAACTGAGATGCCATTTTTCCTAAGCAATACAGCTATTTGATTAGCCAGGTAAGTATCTTCTCGTTCATCAGGAATCACCGCGATAAAGGGCGCTATCTCCCCCCTCTCTCCCACCAGCATCGCCAGCCGCTCGATCCCCGCAGCCCAGCCGACTGCAGGCGTCGCCGGGCCGCCGAGCGATTCCATCAGCCCGTCATAGCGCCCGCCGCCCAGAATGGTGCTCTGCGAACCCAGTGCCGCCGCCGCTGCCGAGCCTTCGTCGGGCACGAACTCAAACGCCGTGTGGCGATAATAATCCAGCCCGCGCACCAGGCTCTCGGCTCGCGCCCACTTGACCCCCGCCGCATCCAGCCCGCTCGTCACCGCCGCGAAGAAGGCCTTCGCCTCGTCCGACAGGAAGGCATCGATCTTCGGCGCATCGGCCACAAACCGGCGGTCGCGCGGGTCTTTGGAATCGAGAATCCGCAGCGGGTTCTTCTCCAGCCGCTCCTGCGAATCCTCGGATAATTCCCCCCGCACCGCGCCGAAATAGTCCACCAGCGCCGCCCGCCACGCCTCGCGGCTGTCGCCATCGCCCAGCGTGTTGAGGTGCAGCGTAACGCCCGTAATCCCCAGCTCCTTCAAAAGCTGGTCCGCCATCGCCAGCAGTTCGACATCGGCCTGCGGCTCGGCAGCGCCGATAATCTCGGCGTCGATCTGGTGGAACTGGCGATAGCGGCCCTTTTGCGGGCGTTCATAACGGAACAGCGGCCCATGCGTTGCCAGCTTCAGCGGCGCGTGCTGCTGCCAGCCGTTGGTGATATAGGCGCGTGCGATTCCGGCGGTGAATTCGGGCCGCAGCGTGAGCGATTCTCCGCCGCGATCCTCGAACGAATACATTTCCTTCGACACGATATCGGTGGTCTCGCCAATCGAGCGGGCGAACACTTCGGTCTTTTCGAACACCGGCATTTCCACCCGGCGGAAGCGATACAGCCGCCGCACCCGCTCGAAGGTCTCGACCACGAAGGCAAACGCCTCCGCATCCGGCCCAAAGATATCCTGCGTGCCGCGAATTGCCTGTGGTGTGTTGCCTTTTGCCATGCGCGCAGCCCTTACCCACCTTGGGGTGAATCGCAAATCCCCTCTCGCCATGCGAGGCGGCTTGCGCTAGGCGCGCGGGCAGTTCTGGGAGGGGATGCCGCTTACACCCGCAAGAGGATAGAGCATCCATGCGTATCGAACATATTCCGACGGGCGACAATCCGCCCGAAAGCCTGAATGTCATCATCGAAGTCCCCACGGGCGGCGAGCCGGTGAAGTATGAATTCGACAAGAAATCGGGCGCGCTGTTCGTCGACCGGATCCTGCACACGCCGATGCGCTATCCGGCCAATTACGGCTTCATCCCGCACACGCTGTCGCCCGATGGCGATCCGCTGGATGCGCTGGTGATCGCGCGTTCGCCGTTCATCGCCGGCTGCGTGGTGCGCGCGCGGCCGATCGGCGTGCTCAACCTGGAAGACGAGCATGGCGGGGACGAAAAGCTGATCTGCGTGCCGGTGGACACCACTTTCCCCTATTATTCGGACGTCGCCGAAACCAAGGATCTGCCCAGCATCATCTTCCAGCAGATCGAACACTTCTTCACCCACTACAAGGATCTCGAAGCAGAAAAGTGGGTGCGCATCGGCAAATGGGGCGATGCCGCCGAAGCCAAGCGCGTGGTGACAGAAGCGATTGCGCGCTGCAAGGAGTAGGCCTTTGGGGCCGGATTGTCCGCAAGCGATGCGATTGCGGTGGTTGTTTGATTGCCCTAATTCTTGAATGTGAGGCGAGCGGTGGCGAAGATTGGCTTGGGATGCGCGGCTTTGCTGGCGCTGGTTATCGTCGCTGCGCTATTTGGCTACCCACCAGTGTGGGACGCTCTCTTCGGAATCGCCTATTGCCTGGATGGATACGGCGGCTGTCCGTGGGACTAGGTTCCGCAATCCACCCGCCTCAAACCTCCCCCGCTTCCATCACTCCACCGGTCGCGACCGGTCGAGTAAATCCTTCTCGCCCGCGCCGCTGTCTGCCCGTTCGGCGTCCACCATCCGGGCGATTTCATCGGCGGGTTTGACGTCGATCTCACCCTCCTGCGATGCGGCGGCCACTGCGCGACGGGGCGCGGCCTGCGGCTCGGCGGGCGTGGTGGAGGTCGTCAGCGG
>JBGSLI010000023.1:0-5208 GCA_041740775.1 Alteraurantiacibacter sp.
TTGGCACCTCGATGTCGGCTCATCACATCCTGGGGCTGGAGCAGGTCCCAAGGGTTTGGCTGTTCGCCAATTAAAGTGGTACGTGAGCTGGGTTCAGAACGTCGCGAGACAGTTTGGTCCCTATCTGCCGTGGGCGTCGATTGTTGAGAGGAGTTGCCCCTAGTACGAGAGGACCGGGGTGAACATACCTCTGGTGTACCTGTCATTCCGCCAGGAGTGCAGCAGGGTAGCTATGTATGGACGGGATAACCGCTGAAAGCATCTAAGCGGGAAGCCTCCCTCAAGATAAGCAATCATCGAACCGTGATAGACCATCACGTTGATAGGCCGGGTGTGGAAGTGCAGTAATGCATGGAGCTAACCGGTCCTAATAGTTCTGTTCGCGCTTGTGAGTCCCACCATCAATGTCAGGCCTGCCCTCAAGGGTTGGCGACGCATTGTGGAGGATTTGTCCAGCCGGATAATGACGCCTTCAACAAGCACACCATGATTGGTGCATCGATTTAAAACCTTGCTTCGCCCGCCTGCTTCATTGCTTGGTGGTCATAGCGCCTGTGACCCACCCGATCCCATCTCGAACTCGGCCGTGAAACCAGGTAGCGCCGATGGTACTAGTGCTTAAGCACTGGAAGAGTAGGACGCCGCCAGGCATTGCAGCAGGCGGGCAGCGCAAGGTACAAAACCCATTCACATGTCGAAGGGCTGACCCATTGGGCAGCCCTTTTGGCGTTTCTGCCGTAAGGTCGGCCCAACGGGTCGGCCCAGCAGGATGCGGGCGCAAGTCCGGCAAATGGTGACGCGGGGTGGAGCAGCCCGGTAGCTCGTCAGGCTCATAACCTGAAGGTCGTTGGTTCAAATCCAACCCCCGCAACCACCGTTAGGATGCCAGGCGAAACGCCGCGCGCAGAAATGCTGTATGGGGTGAACTTGGGAAGGGCGCACGGCATGGACCACGGTGAAGCCGCGCAGTCGCCGCCTATCCAAACCATTTTTCTTATTCCTGCAATTGTTTGCGCCCTGCTCGTGCTTGCTTCGTGCCGGTTGATCGCAGCTCCAGTTGGCGAACTTTCGCCGAACATCGATGCGCAGATTGCGGCGAATGCGCGCGAATTTGGCATTCCGGCGCAGTCGGTCTTCGTTACAAGGAATGGCGCCGAGATCAATCAAGGCCACACTGGCACATAGAACGTGGGTGGCCATCAGAACGTCGACCGCGCAACAGTCTTCCCGATTTTTTCTGTCAGCAAGCTTTTGGCTTCCATTTTGGTGTTCGAGCAGGTTGAGGCCGGCCGGATTGACCTCGATGCGCCTGCCAGTACCTACGTCAACAACCTGCCCGCCGCATGGTCTCAGATTACCGTCAGACAGTTTCTCGATCACGTTTCCGGGGTCGGCGAATATTTCGACGCCCGCGATCCGGCCGGGACGATGCCTGCGACCTTGGAGCAAGCGTTATCGGTCGCTGCGGCGAAACCGGCGAGCGCCCCGCCCAATACAATAAGTCAGTATCGACAAACGAATTTTCTGGTCATCGGTGCTGTTCTTGAATCAGTGACTGGTCAGACATATTCGGATCTGGTGCGAACGCGCATTCTCGATATGCTTGGCCAGCAGGATATCTGGATTGACAGAGCCGCTGTGCCTGACGACCGGTTGGTGGTCGATTATCAATCTGTTTTGGGCTTACTCGAACCAGCTCCGGACATCGGTTGGCCCAATTATTCTGCGCCACATACAGGCGTTTATGCCACCGCTCCGGCGATTGCGGCTCTGCTGGACGCCGTAGCCAGTGGAAAATTCATAACTCCGCCGATGCTCAAACAAATGTGGCATCCGCATGTATTTCCCAACAACACCACCGGATTTTTCGCAGGCGGTTGGGAATATGGCGAGAGCGGCAGCTGGCAGGAAGTTGGGCATGACGGCGGGGCGAAACTGCGCGTGCGGATACTTTTCAAGGATGATCCTTCGGCGGAACGTTATGTCATAGTCTATCTCACCAATGGCAGCAGAAGCGACGTCTGGTCACGAACACTGGTTGAAAGCGTTCAGCGGCATATCATTTCGGAGTAAGCGTGGCCTGCGGATCGCAGGTCAAGGCGGCATTCGACAAACTGGCGACGGACGATCCCGCCGCGTACCTTCGCATAATGGCGTCGTTCGTCCCGCGCGAACAGGCGCGCGAGGATTTCGGCGACATGACGGACGAAGAAATCGTCGAAGCCGTCGAGCGCGCCGAACGGCACCGCCGCGTCGCACGCTTGATTGAGACAGGGGACTAGGGACCATGAGTAAGCGGTGTCTCGAGCCCACCTTGCGCGGCTGATCTGAAGCGCCGAGTTTCTGCGCCCGGTTAAAGGGTGAGGTGCTGCTCCTATGATAATCTCTGGTGATGATCCTGTGAGCAAGAGCGCTCAGCGGTTCGAGGTATTCACTGGCGCTGGTAGCCAAGCGCAGGCAGCTCATCGAGCATGAACAGCACCGGCTGGGCGGGCTTCGCCATATTCCGCGTCATGGCAACGGTCGCCAGACCCGTCATCAGCCGCAGGAAAGGGCGATAGGCTTCAAGGTATTCTGGCGGCACGATGATGAACACCGAGGCCACTTCGTCTTTCAGGCTGTCGAAGGTGAAGGATGATATCTCGGTTGCGCTGCGCAGCTCAGGGCTTTCGAACAATTCCGTCGCCCCTTGCGCCGTCGAAATAACCGCCGAGCGCTCCCTTGGCTCTTTCTGGCTGAAGCCGCGTGCAATAGCGGCGCGGTGATTAGCGCTTATGAGCGCAAGGTCGAAGAGCTTGAGCGCGAAAAGCTCCTTTTGCAGGAAAAAACCGCTCGCTGCGGGACTGTTGCGCGAGACTATGACGCGACTTTTCGAACCGCTCTTGAGTTTTTATCAAACCCTTGTTATCTTTTGGAAAATGGGACGTTTGAGGACAAGATCATCGTCCTAAAGCTCACTTTGGACACCCCTCTTGAATATGACTGGAATCAGGGTGTTCGAACCGCTGAATATTCGTTGCCATTCAAGGCGTTAGAGGGCTTTTCCGGGTCAGAAAAAGCGATGGCGGAGAGGGTGGGATTCGAACCCACGGTACCCGTAAGGGCACAACGGTTTTCGAGACCGTCCCGTTCGACCACTCCGGCACCTCTCCGCGAGATCGGCAGGCGGGGGAAACCCGCATGGCCCTTTTGGGAGCGCGGCGGTTAGCGGATGCGGGGCGGCTTGCCAAGTCCCTGATTGGCCTGCGGGCAAGGAATTCGGGGAAATCGGGTGATTGGCCAAAGGTCCGCCTTGTTGCGTCTGCCCGTGCCCCTATATTGCCAACCATGCCTCGCCCGGAAATCTCCCTTTCGCAAGCCGGACGCGTGCTGAACGCACCGCTGCGTTCGCGCGCGCGTTTTGCCATCGGCGATGTGGTGAAGCACCGCAGCCATGATTTTCGCGGGGTGATCTTCGATATCGATCCGGTCTATGCCAATTCGGAAGAATGGTATGCGGCGATTCCCGAAGGCCAGCGCCCGCGGCGCGATCAGCCGTTCTATCACCTGCTCGCAGAGAACGACGAGGCGTCCTACGTCGCCTATGTCAGCCAGCAGAACCTGCTGCGCGACACGTTGGGCACGCCGATAGATCACCCGCAGGTGAGCCAGCTGTTCGAGGAATTTCGCGGCGGCAAATATCGCCTCCATCGCTCGCTGAAGCACTGATCGCTCTCCGGAAAGCCGGAGCAGAGCGGGCGCCTCAGCTCTTGATTTTCCAGCCGCTTTTCAGCACGCGATAGGTCACCCACCCCAGCAGCAGGTTGAGTACGCCCACGCCCACCGCCGCGCCCAGCACCGCCTGATTGGTGTTGCCGATATCGCTCTGCCCCAGAAAGCCATAACGGAAGCCCGATATCATGTAGAAGAACGGGTTTGCCCGGCTGATCGCCTGGAAGAACGGCGAGAGGTTGGAAATGACGTAGAATGTGCCCGACAAAAGACTGAGCGGCGCGACGATGAAATTGGTGATCGCGGCGTTGTGATCGAATTTCTCCGCCCAGATGCTGGCGAGAAAGCCGACGATCGCCAGCATGGCTGCACCCATCAGCCCGAACCACACGATCGCCCAGGGGTGCGCCGCGTGCAGTTCCACGCCGGGATAAAGCCACATGGCGATCGCCACCGCCCCGCCCACCATCACCGCGCGGGTGATGGCGGCGGCCACGATCGCCAGCATCAGTTCGGCTTCGGACAGCGGCGGCATCAGCAGATCGATGATCGTGCCCTGCATCTTGCCCGCCAGCAGGCTGAAACTGGAATTGGCAAAGGCATTCTGCATCATGCCCATCATGATCAGCCCCGGTGCCACAAAGGTGCCGAAGGGCACGCCCAGCACCTCGCGCCCGCCGCGCCCGCCTGCGCCGCCGAGCGCGACGGTGAAAATCACCAGAAACAGCAGTGTGGTGACCGCCGGTGCCCAGACTGTCTGCGTCTGGACCTTGAGAAACCGGCGGATCTCCTTCATATAGAGGCTCCACAGCCCGATCCGGTTGAATCCGGTGATCTGCGGCTCCCCCTTTGGCGGGAACTTGCGCCCGGCATTGCTGCCGGTGTGAATGAATTCTGCGGAATTGGCGATTGCCGATCCGGCGGGTTCTGCTGCTTGTTCCGACATGGGAGGTCGCCTATCTTGAGCGGGACGGGCTGGCAAGATTTACGGCACGATTCCGCATCGCGGACGTCTCGCACAAAGGACTGGACAAGATTTCATGAGTTGGACCGAAGAACGCATCGGCACATTGACGAAGATGTGGGAAGGCGGCGCCACCGCCAGCCAGATCGCCGAGGAACTTGGCGGCGTTTCGCGCAATGCGGTGATCGGCAAGGCGCACCGGCTGGGGCTGAAGGCGCGGCCCAGCCCGGTAAAGGCGAAGGAAAAGAAGAAGCCCGCGCCCAGAAAGCAGGCGGAGGCAGTTCCACCGGCGGCTCGTCCTGTCGCGCGCAAGCCTGCCCCGGCGAGAGAAGCGGCTCGTCCCGTGCCTGAAACAGGGGCCGAGGATTCCGCTGCCGAAGGCACCGCCGACAAAAGTCCTGCTCGCGTCGCGGCGGGTGTGAACAGCCAGCCACTGCCGAACCGGCAGGAAGGCCTGCCCAGGGTTGTATCCTACGGCCCCGGCGGCTTTTTGCGGCAGGGGCCGGGCGATCAGCAGCCGCCGATCCCGCCCG
>JBGSLI010000024.1:0-3413 GCA_041740775.1 Alteraurantiacibacter sp.
CGCCTTCGCCCACCACGCCCACGGGCATTTCGCGCCGTGCGGCCAGCGTGCCGGTGGCGTTGATCGTGCCTTGCAGCGTGCCCGCACCCGGCACCGCAACGGTAACCGAGGGCAATGCGCCGTCATCCTGGCCGGCCGCGAAGGGCGTGGCTTCTTCGCCGCCCGAAAGCATGAAGGCGGCGATGATCGCGCCTGCCAGCAGCACGGCGATGACGATCCACAGGCGGCGACCGCCCCGGCGCTGATCGGTATCGCCCGGAATATGCGCATCATGGCCGTCTTCGATCACAAATGGATCGGCCATATCGCTGTGGGTCATTGTCGTTTCGTAATTCATTGGCGCATGTGCCTTGATCCAAGCCCTTCGGGAGTGCCGCGCGAGGCCTTAACACAACTGCCCCGCACGCGCGACCGGGTCCTGTGGCGGTAGTCCGTCCATAGCTCCATCGGGGCCAGTGGTGCAATGCAACCTTCTGCCAAGCAGCGATCGCATCCGACAAAAGCCGTTCCGGCACCTGCAAAAGGGGCGGAAAGCCGCGACTTTCCGCCCCCTTGGCGATTTTGTATCAAATTGTCGAAACCGCGCCCCGGACCTGTCCCGATGCGGCTCCAGACCCGTTCGTTCAGCGCACCCGGCCCCTTTGAACAAGATTGACGATGCCCAGCAGCACCACCGCGCCGACGATTGCCACCACCAGGCCGGTGATGGAGAATTCCTGAACGCTGGTATTGATGCCAAGCAACGGGCCTGCAATCAGATTGCCGATTACCGAACCCAAGATGCCCACCACAATGTTCCAGAAAATGCCCATCGAAGCATCACGGTTCATGACCTTGCTCGCCAGCCAGCCGGCAACGCCCCCTACAATCAGTGCGATAATCCAACCCATAACCCTGTTCTCCTCTGCATTGCTTCCCCGGATGCGGGTATTGCAGAGGGTAACGTAGGGGAAGTTCAGCGGTTCCGAAACTCCTGCTTCGTAAATCGCTGTAATATGAGGGCGCCTGCGATGTGCTTGTGCCGAAAGGTCGAACCTCAGTATTTCAACTGGCGCTCATAAAGGTCGCGATAATGCTGGATCCGCGTGACGCGCAGGCCCTGCATTCCCGAACGGTCGACCGCGCGCTGCCAGCCGGCAAATTCCTCCAGCGTCAGGCCATAACGTTCGAGCACTTCGTCGATCGTCAGCAGCCCGCCGTTGACCGCCGCCACCACCTCGGCCTTGCGGCGCACGACCCAGCGCTTGGTCCCGGGCGAAGGCAGGTCGCCGATCGTCAGCGGCTCGCCAAGCGGGCCGATTACCTGCGCCGGTCTAATTTTCTGGTTTTCAATCATGTGTTTCCTCGGATGGCAGGTTCGCCTTTCTCGGCGCGCCCCCCACTATTGGACCCCGGCCATTTGCCATTGGCTAAATCATCAGGGTTAACGCAATATTTGTCGTTCTCTTCCGCGTAGCCGTGGTGGGCGGCGATTTCGCGCGCGCATTGCGCATCGAAACTGGCCAGCGCGCCATTTCCCGTTTCGGCCAGATGACGGCGCAGATCGCGCGCGGCGGCAAGTTTTGCGGTCAGTTCGGCCCAGTCGAGCGCGGACAGCTCTCCGCTCGCGGTTTCGCTGCTTTCGCAAGCCTTTGCGCCGGGCATGGCAGGGGGTTTGCCTTCGAACATGGCATTGGCTTTAGTGGCCAAGCGTCAAGATCGGGTAAAGCCGCGCTTAACCTTGTGTTACAATTCTGCGGGGGTTTTGCCGGGGCGACGAAGGGTGTAGGCGCGCGGTCGATGACCGCTACCTCCGCCTCGATTCCCGATCTGCCGATTGCGGTTAATGCCGAAGCGCTGTTCGATCTGCCGCGCCCGGCGGCGCAATCCCGGATCGTGGTGGCCATGTCGGGCGGAGTCGATTCCTCGGTCGTCGCCGCGCTGGCCGCGCATAGCGGGGCCGAAGTGATCGGCATCACGCTCCAGCTTTACGATTACGGTGCGGCAACGGGCCGCAAGGGCGCGTGCTGCGCGGGCGATGATATCCGCGATGCGCGCAAGGTGGCAGACCTTCTGGGCATTGCGCATTACGTCTTCGATCACGAAAGTGCCTTTCGCGAAGAGGTGGTGGAAACCTTCGCCGACGAATATCTGGCCGGGCGCACGCCGATCCCCTGCATCCGCTGCAACATGGGGCCAAAGTTTACCGATCTGCTGCGCATGGCGCGCGAGCTGGGGGCCGATTGCCTCGCCACCGGCCATTATGTGCGGCGGGTGATGGGCGAGACGGGGGCTGAACTGTATCGGGCGCATGATCCGGCGCGCGACCAGTCCTATTTCCTTTTCGCCACCACCGAGGCGCAGCTCGATTACCTCCGCTTTCCGCTGGGCGGAATGCCCAAATCCGATGTGCGCGCGATTGCCGAAAGCTTCGGGCTGGCGGTAGCGGCCAAGCCCGACAGCCAGGACATCTGCTTCGTGCCCGATGGCGATTATGCAAGGATCGTCACATCCTTGCGCCCCGAAGGCACGCGCGCGGGCGAGATAGTCCATGCGCAGACGGGCGAGGTTCTCGGTCGTCACAAGGGGATCATCCATTTCACCGTCGGCCAGCGGCGCGGGCTGGAGATCGGCGGGCAGAGCGAGCCGCTCTATGTGGTGGCGCTGGATGCGGATCGGGCAGAAGTGCGCGTGGGGCCGCGGCATCTGCTGGCGGTGGGCGCAGCCAGAGTGATCGAGACCAATCGCATCGGCCCGCTGCCTGATGCCGGTGTGGAACTGACCGCCAAGGTCCGCTCGCTGGCAAAGGCGGTTCCGGTAAGGCTGGAAGGTCTGCCGGGGGGCGGCGCGCCAGTCACGCTGCATTTTGCCGCGCCCGAATATGGCGTTGCGCCGGGGCAGGCGGCGGTGATCTATGCCGGGGAAAGGGTAGTGGGCGGCGGCTGGATCGATTCGACCACGCCTTTTGCCTGAATCCTGATCGCTAATCCTGATCGCTCCACCGTTCCAGCACGCAGCCGGGGCCTTCACGATAGGTCGCCGTTGTGCTGGCGATCAGCGGCACGGTGGCGGTGACGCTTTGCGCGTCGGCATCCTCGGTCAGCCAGATTGCCCACATATTCGGCATAAGATCGGTTTCGCAGCTATCCTTGCTGCGCCCGGCGATATGGCGGCACGAACAGACGGTTTTGGCGGCATAGCCGGTGCCCGCCGCGCCGAAGCCGGCCAGCGCCTCGCCGAAGAAGAACGCCAACAGCGCGGCGGCCAGCGCCACGATCAGCACCAGTTTCAGCGCGATGCCCGCGATTGACGATCTTGCCCGTTTTGCGGTTGCCATTGGCCTCTACCTGACAGAAAGGATGCGCGCTCATGTCGCGCCTGCCACCCCCTAGCCGCCTCGCCCGCCTCGCGCCAAGTGCCTGCGCGTTGATGCT
>JBGSLI010000025.1:0-2680 GCA_041740775.1 Alteraurantiacibacter sp.
CGAGCAACCGATTGCCGATGCGTTGCACACGATTCAACTCAATGTCGTGGGCCAGACGCTGCTGGCGCGCCATTTTGCGCAAGGCATGGCGGCGCGCGGGCGCGGGGCGATCATGCTGGTCGGTTCGCTGGGATGCGTGGCGGGATCGAAGCGGCTGGCGGTCTACACCGCGTCCAAGGCCTATACGTGGATATTGGCAGAAGGGTTGTGGGCGGAATTGCAACCGCCGGGAGTGGACGTGATCGGCCTGCTGATCGGCCGCACACGCACCCCGGCGCTCGAACGATCCAGCTTCGGCCAGCAGAGCGACATGGCGGTGGCGGAGCCTGCTGCCGTGGTCGATTACGCGCTGGAGAACCTGCAGAATGGCCCCATCGTGGTGCCGCCCGAATTGCAGGCGAGCTTTGAGGCGCTGCGTTCGATGCCGCGCGAAAAGGCGGTGCGGATCATGACCCGCAGCCTCGATTCGCAGACCAGCTAGTCTAGCCATGACCAGCACCCCTGCATTCACAGCTTCCGAACTGGCCGACCGCGAGGCCATCCGCGAGCAGCTCTACAACTACTGCCGCGCGGTGGATCGGCTCGACGCGCCGCTCGGCTATGCCGTCTGGCATCCGGAAGGCACCGCCGACTACGGCGCAGAGGTTTACCAGGGCAGCGGGCACGGCTTTATCGATCACGTGATCGCGGTGCATGGGCACCTGCTGGCGCATTCGCATCAAATCACCAACGTGCTTATCCGGCTCGATGGTGACAAGGCGGCGAGCGAGGCCTGCCACATCGCCTGCCTGCACATGCTGCGTGAGGGCCAGCTAATCGAAATGCGCGTGCAGGGGCGCTATTGCGACCACTGGTCCCGGCGTGACGGGCGCTGGGCCATCGATCACCGGCTGACGATCAGGGACCTCGATTCGGTCGGCCCGGTCACGGCTCTGAGCACCACGAGCGCAGGATCGCGCGACCGCTCCGATCCATCCTACACATTTCTGGAGCAAGCCCGGTGAAGGCAGCCTACATTCTCAACGGCAAGGTCGAAGTCGGTACGCTCGACGATCCGGTTCCGGGCAAGGGCCACGCGCTGGTGCGAACGCACGCCTGCGGGCTGTGCGCTTCGGAAGCGCATTTCCTCCACGCGGGCCAGAATGTGATCGATCTCTCGCGCCAGTTCGGCGGGCCATACGCGGCGCTCGATCAGGCGCAGCCGTTTGTGCCGGGGCACGAATATGTTGGCGAAGTGGTCGATTACGGGCCGGGCAGCAAGCGGACGGTCAAGCCGGGGCGGCGGGTGACATCGCTGCCGATCATGCGCCAGTCGGGCGCGCACGCGGTGATCGGGTTCAATAACGCCTGCCCCGGAGGTTTCGGCGAATACATGCTGCTCGACGAGGACATGCTGAGCGAAATTCCCAACGGGCTGGATGACAATCTCGCCGCCATGACCGAGCCGCTGGCCGTTGGCCTCGAACACGCACGGCGCGGTGTACCGACCAAGGATGACTGCGCCTTGGTGGTCGGTTGCGGGGCCATCGGGCTTGGCGTGATCGCGGGACTGAAGCTGGCCGGAATCGCGCCCATCGTGGCGGCGGACTATCACGCGGACCGGCGCGCGCTGGCGCTGACAATGGGGGCGGACCTTGCGCTCGATCCGCGCGAAATATCTCCCTACGCGCCGCTGCCCAATCTGAACGGGCGGCAGGTCAATCTGGTTTACGAATGTGTCGGGCTGCCGGGTCTGTTGCAGCAGATTATCCAGTCGGTCGGCTTCGGCGCGCGGATCGTTATGGGCGGCTATTGCATGGCCGCCGAAGAGCTTTTCGTGTTCGCCGCGCAAAACAAGCGGCTGACGGTGCATTTCGCGGGCGGGGAAGAGCCGCAGGACATGGAACTGGCGCTGCGCTCGATTGCCGAGGGGACCATCGACGTTGCGCCCTGGATCGGTGCCAAAATCGGGCTTTCGGGTGTGGGCGATGCGCTGGCCAATATGTCTGCTGCGGGTTCGCCTGTGAGGACGATCGTCGATCCGCGCCGGATGTAAGTTACAGCAGCGACCCGCCATCCACCGGATAGACCTGTCCGGTAACGAAAGCGGCATGGTCGCTCGCCAGCCAGACGGTGAGCGAAGCCACCTCCTCCGGGTAGGCCATCGGCCTTGCCAGCACGGTTTTGCGCGCGCGTTTGGCAGCATCTTCGGGAATGGTTCCAGCAAACAGCCGGGCGAAGAAATCGCCCCGGAACCGGCTGCCCGCGCTGAATGCCTCAGGATCGCGCGCCATCGTGCCGTAAGGTGCCACCGCGTTCACCCGCACGCCGTGCTGGCCCACTTCCTTGGCCAGAACCCTGGTGAACCCATGCACCGCCGCCTTGGCCGCCGAATAGACCGGCAGCATGTAATCGCCCACCAGCCCGGCGGTGGAACCCATGTTGACGATCGCTCCCGCACCACGTTCGATCAAGCCGGGCAGCACCGCATGGGTCATCCGCAGCACCGTGCCCAAATTGAGATCGATGTCGCCCGCCCAACTCGCCGGATCGCTGTTTGCGAAAAAGCCGCCCGCCACATTGCCGCCGACATTGTTGACCTGCACATCGGTCGCGCCCGCCGCCCCGGCAATGCGCAGCGACGCCTGGGGGTCGGTCAGATCGGCGGAAAAGAAGCGGATCGTTCCTGCACCCGCAGCCG
>JBGSLI010000026.1:0-1985 GCA_041740775.1 Alteraurantiacibacter sp.
GCAGCGGCGGCGGTGGTTACACGGCCGGTCAGTAGCAGCAGCAAGGCAACCCCCAGCCCCGCTGCGCCGAACAGCACGAAGCGATCGAGCACATCGGCCAGCGCCAGGCCGCTGGCACCAAACAGCAGCGGGCTGACGAATTGCCCGGCAAAAAAGCACGCGGCAAAGAACCCCATGCCGCGCCCGCGCACCGTTTCGGGCAGCAGACGGAAGGCCCAGGCCATCAGGCACAAAACGCTCATCCCCGCGCCCACCTGTTCGATCAGCAGCCCGGCCACCATCGCCGCCTCGCTGCGCGCCATCCCGATCACGATCATCCCGCCCGCCAGAATTGCCAGCATCAGCGCGGTCTGCCGCCGGGGATCGAGCCAGCGCGATGTGGCGGCAAACAGCAGCGAACCGCCGATCACCGCCAAATGGGCAAAGGCGAATATCTCTCCCTGCCGCGCGGGCGAAGTAACCCCCACTGCGCGGAAGGCCAGCCCGCCCTGCACGATCCAGACATAGAACAGCGTGGCGGTGGCGAGCGTGGCCACCAGCATCACGCCGATCAGCGGCAGCACCCGCAGCGCTCCGGTGCCTTGTGCCGACCCCGCCGCCTGCTCTTGCTCTTGCACCTGCGTCTGCCTGCCCGCGCGTGGCGGCTCGGGAAGTGACAGCCAGCACGCCAGTGCCAGCGGAAAGGCGATCAGATAGAGGAAGAACACCCCGTTCCACATGCTCGCCGCCAGATAGCCCGACGCAGCGATCACCGCCGATGACAGGAACGGGCCGGAAACCCCCTGCACCGTCAGCCAGAAACGGCGGCCGCGATCGTCCCAGTAATCGCCGATCAGCGTGGCCGATATGGTGATCAACGCGGCTTCGGCCACGCCCAGCACCAGCCGCGTGGCAACGATTGCGGCCAGGCTGTTCAGGAAAAGCGGCAGCATTCCAGCCACGCCATACAGCAGACAGGCGGCGATCAGCGGCTTGCGACGCCCCACCCGGTCGATCAACCGTCCGGCAAAGGGGCCAAGCAACGCAATCATCAGCGCCGGAGCGGTAACGATCAGCGGCACGAACAACCATGCATCGGGCGCAGCGGCGAAATGATCGAGCATGACGGGCAGCGAAGCGGTCATGCTGGCCACCGCCATGATCGGCAGAAAGTTGACGAGGATCACCAGCGGCCCTCGAAGCATCGGTGGGCGCAGAGGCGTTTGGGCTTCGGTCCCAGCTTCGATCACAGGCCGGTATCCTTCAGCTTTGCCGGGTCCAGAACGATTGCAAATCCCGCGTCCTCGGCGTGGCGGGCGATGCGGATGGGAATTGGTGCGCGCGGAAGATCCCATTGCCCCTTCCACGTCATGAAACGGCGGCGCGGAAGTGGGATCTGCACGCGCGCGCTTTCGCCCGGTTCCAGCCGTATCGTGGCAAAGCCCACCAGCGCGGTTTCGGGCGCGTCGCGATAGACCTGCACGGTTTCCCGGCCTGCCCGCGCGCCGGTGTTGCGCACATTTATCGCCACTGCGCCGCCTTCGAAAACGGCACCGCTCCAGTCGAAGCTTGCATAGCCCAGCCCTGAACCCAGCGGATGGCGCGCGCTTTTTCCTGCGGCGATGATACCGCGGTATCCCGGCCTTGTCCCTTCCGCATAGGCCAGCCTGCCGTCGGCATCGGGAGCAAGCGCCAGCGCCGGATAATCTTCCTCACGCCGGGCGATCGATACCGGCAGACGTCCCGAAGGCTCGCAATCCCCCGCTAGCACTGCGGCTAGCGCGGCGGCAAAGCCTTCGCCCGGATACCAGCACGCCAGATGCGCGGCGGCGCGATCTTCCCAGCTGCAATCATAGGCATGGCCGACATTGGTGATAATCGCGGTGCGCGGATTGGCGGCGGTGATCCGTTCGATGAGTTCAATCTGGCCAGCGGGCAGCAGCGTATCGGCGCGGTCCTTGCTTTCCACCGAACTGTCCGACGTTTCCCCCACCACCAGCACCACC
>JBGSLI010000027.1:0-3372 GCA_041740775.1 Alteraurantiacibacter sp.
GCACCTGCTCTCCTCGCCCACGCTCCCGCCGCCGCTCCAGCAGCGGCACCGGCGCAGCCTTCCGCGCAAACTGCCGCAGCAGAAGCCACCGACGCCGCCGCTGCGAATCTGGCAAATGCGGTCAAATCGCCGATGGTCGGCACCGCCTATCTCACCCCTGAACCCGGTGCCGCCAATTTCGTTGCCGTGGGCGACCGGGTGAAGAAGGGCGATACGTTGCTGATCGTGGAAGCGATGAAGGTGATGAACCCGATCACCGCCCCGGCAGAAGGCACGGTGCAGCAGATTCTGATAGACAATGGTTCGCCGGTCGAATTCGGCCAGCCGCTGATCGTGGTTTCCTGAGGCGCGGCATGGGCATTTCGCGCATATTGATCGCCAATCGCGGGGAAATCGCGCTGCGCATCCACCGCGCCGCGCATGAAATGGGGATCGAGACGGTGGCGGTGCATTCCACCGCCGATGCCGATGCCATGCATGTGCGGCTGGCCGATCATGCGGTGTGCATCGGCCCGCCCGCCGCATCGGCTAGCTATCTCAACATCGCCGCGATCATTTCTGCCGCCGAAATCACCGACGCCGATGCGATCCATCCTGGATACGGCTTCCTTTCCGAAAACGCCCAATTCGCCGATATCGTCGAAGCGCACGGGATCAAGTGGATCGGCCCCAAGCCCGAACATATCCGCACCATGGGCGACAAGGTGGAAGCCAAGAAAACCGCCGGTGCGCTGGGCCTGCCGCTGGTGCCCGGATCGGACGGCGCGGTATCCGATTTTGACGAAATGCGCCGGGTGGCGGGCGAAATCGGCTATCCGGTGCTGGCCAAGGCGGCGGCGGGCGGCGGCGGGCGGGGGATGAAGGTGATCCCGTGCGAGGACCAGCTCGAAAGCCTTGTCAAGCAGGCGATGAGCGAGGCCAAGGCTGCTTTCGGCGATGACCGGATGTATCTGGAAAAATACCTCGGCAATCCGCGCCACATCGAATTTCAGATATTCGGCGACGGCGAGGGCAACGCCATCCATCTGGGCGAGCGTGACTGTTCGCTGCAACGCCGCCATCAGAAGGTGCTGGAGGAAGCCCCTTCCCCCGTCATCACCCCGGCAGAGCGGGACCGGATGGGCGGAATTGTGGCGAAGGCGATGGCGGACATGGGCTATCGCGGCGCGGGCACGATCGAATTCCTGTGGGAAAACGGGAAGTTCTTCTTCATCGAGATGAACACCCGGCTGCAGGTGGAACATCCCGTCACCGAAGCGATCACCGGCATGGATCTGGTGCGCGAACAGATCCGCATCGCCGATGGCAAGCCGCTTTCGGTAGCGCAGGAAGATCTGCGTTTCACCGGCCACGCGATCGAATGCCGGATCAACGCCGAAGATCCCTTCACCTTCGCCCCCAGCCCCGGCAAGGTGAACTATTATCACGCGGCTGGCGGGATGCATGTGCGCGTGGATAGCGGGCTGTATGCCGGTTACACGATCCCGCCCTATTACGATTCGATGATCGCCAAGCTGATCGTCTACGGCCGCACCCGCGAAGGCTGCCTGATGCGGCTGCGTCGCGCGCTGGAAGAAATGGTGGTCGAAGGGGTCAAAACCAACATCGCGCTGCACGCCGAACTGCTGCGCCAGCCCGATGTGATCAGCGGCGATTACACGATCAAATGGCTGGAAGAATGGCTGGATAATAGGGACACGTAGCTGACGCCCGCACGCCCTGTTCCTCCGGCCATTTTGGTCAGTGCAGCCACAAACCAGACGTTGGTGGAGAGAACGGGGATATGGGTTTTGAACTGCAAATGTTGGCGGCGGCGTGCTTATGGGGCATGGTCCAGCTCGTCGCTGCCGGTCAGTCGGCAAATTTCCAACATGGCTTCAAATGGGCAGCAAGCCCGCGCGACAATCAAATGCCGCCGCTCAAGCCAATCGCGGGTCGCATCAACCGCAATTTTCGCAACTATATGGAAACGTTTCCATTCTTCGCCGCTGCCGTCCTCATCTCCGAGTTTGCGGAGGTTCACAACTCTCTGACGTCTTGGGGGGCAATTGCTTATCTTGGCGGCAGGCTTGCTTATACGGCGCTTTACATATCCGGGATACCGCTTGTTCGCTCACTATTCTGGAATCTGGCCACATTCAGAATGCTGGCAATTCTGGCGGCACCCTTTATGACGCACTGAAATACAGTGTAATTTTCCTGGCATGGGACGGGCTTGAATCAGGTTCCTCCGCCTTGACGGATTGCGGATATCGCGCCCTTCCGCCATCTTGGCACAATGGCGGATGATTGCTGTTCATCGAAAGCTGCCGAGCTCGAAAAGCTTGCAAGACAGGCCGACCAGCGCCGTATCCTGTTCGCGGTACTGCTGATCAATGCGGTAATGTTCCTGATGGAGTTCAGCGCCGGTATGATCGCCGGCTCGACCGCGCTGATGGCGGATGCCACCGATATGCTGGGGGACGCGCTGGTTTACGGCGTGAGCCTGTTCGCGCTCTCGCGCGGCAACCGCTGGAAAGCCGGGGCAGCCGCCTTCAAGGGAGCCATCATCCTGTTGCTGGGGATCACCATTCTGGTGAATGTCGCAGTCAGGATTGGCACCGGCGTCCCTCCGTCCTCGAACTTGATGCTGATATTCGGCGGAATCGCACTGGCGGCCAATCTGGTTTGCCTGCGGCTGCTCTGGCGCTTTCGGCAGCAGGATGTGAATATGGCCAGCACATTCGAATGTTCGCGCAACGATGTCATCTCCAATGTCGGAGTAATTATCGCCGCAGGTGCTGTCGCTGCGCTCTCCTCTCCATGGCCCGATATTCTGATCGGCAGCGCGATGGCGGTGTTGATCCTGCGTTCTGCGGGGCGGGTATTGCAGCAGGCGGTGCCGCAGCTGCGTGCCAAAGATACCAAGGCTTGGTAACGGGCCGGATTGGGAGCTTTCTCCTCAACCAGACCTCAAACCGGTAGCTCGCCCTTTTCATCGGGCAAATTCCCAAACAAGGCGCGGATCCGGTTATTCCAGCGGCACGCCCGGCTGGTGCTTGGCGGTGCGTATCGTCAGCGATGTCTTGACGCTGACGACATTGGGCGCAGGCGTCAGCTTGCTGGTGAGGAATTCCTGAAAGCTCTGCAAATCCTTGCTGACGATCTTCAGGATGAAATCGATCTCGCCGTTGAGCATGTGGCATTCGCGCACTTCGGGCAGCGTCCTGATATGCTCTTCAAACGCGCGCAGATCTTCCTCGGCCTGGCTGCGCAGCGACACCATGGCGAAAACGGTGATCGCAAAGCCCAGCTTGGACGCATCCAGATCGGCGTGATAGCCCCGGATGACGCCCGCTTCCTCCAGCGCGCGCACGCGGCGCAGGCACGGCG
>JBGSLI010000028.1:0-6863 GCA_041740775.1 Alteraurantiacibacter sp.
CGGGTGATATCCAGCCCCGTCAGCCGCCGCAGCGCGGTGCGGGCGTTCTGCAGATCCTCGTCCGCCTCGGCGCGCAGCACCAGCGCGGCCTGCAACCGTTCTTCCGCCTGCTGGAGATCGGCCACGCTGATCGATCCCTGATCGACGCCTTCGGAAAGGCTGCCCGTCATCTGCTGATGGAACACCACATTGTCCGTCGCAGCGGCGACCACGCGTTCCTGCAGCAGGATGTTGAGATATTGCCGCGCCACCTGCAGTGCGATGAATTCGGACCGTTCGACAACGCGCAGCGAAGCGCCATCAACCCTGGCCGCCTGCCGCAGCAATTCGCCGCGCCGCCGCCCGAAATCGACCAGAGTCCAGTCTGCCCGCGCCTGCGCTTCCAGCGGATAGAGCCAGTCACCGGCGATGCCCAGCGTGCGCCGGGTGGAATTTTCCAGCCGCCGTGCCCCCGCCGATGCTTCGACATCGATGGTGGGGAAATATTGCGACTGCGCCTGTTCACGCTCGAACTGGATGGCTTCGGTGTTCATCTGCGCCTGGATGATTTCCGGATTGGAGGTGATGGCGGTTTCGATGGCGTCGCGCATCGATACGGCGCCGCCGTCGGCCTGCGCCATGGCGGCGGGCGAACATGTCGTCAGCGCGATGGCGATTGCGATTTTGCCCAGAGCATTCATCTTCTGATCCCCCCGATCATTCAGCCGAAATTTCGACACGGCGATTTTGCGGACTGCGCGTGCCATCGGGCAGCGGCACCCGCGGATTGCTTTCACCTTGTGCCCCAACTTCGATCTTTGTTCCGCCGATCTGGCGGCTGCGCAACGCAGCGGCCACCGCATCGGCGCGCTGTTGCGACAGCGCTACATTATACTGGTCGCTGCCCGCCTGATCGGTATGGCCCACAACCGAAAGCGCGGTCCATCCGCAGGCGGCGATATTGCCCACCACGGCATTCAGCGTGCTGGCCGCATCGGGAAGGATTTGTGCCGAATCGAAATCGAAGAACACCATGCCGGCAATGTCGTCATCGCATTGATCGGGCCTGCGGCGCGGCGGCGGGGGTGGCGGCGTCGGTATCGGGGTGGCTACCGGCACCGAGGGCACCTGGTTCATGCGCACAAAAGCGTTCGCGCAATTGGCAATGCTGGTGGCATCGCGGGTGGAAGATCGCATGTATCCCAGCGCGATGGCGCATTGCACCTTGGTTTCCAGCGCCCAGAGATAACGCGGATCGTCACCGGAGATGATGCCATCGTCAAGCGAAGCGGCAAGCCCGGCATCGTATCGGCTGGTGAGTTCACCCACCAGCGCCGAATCGCCCAGCCCCATCATTTCGGCACCATCCTGCGCCTGCGCGCTTGCCGGAAGACCGACGCCCGCGCAGATTACCGCCCCCAATGCCCATACAGACCACGACTCGCGCATCTCACTTGCCCCCCAAATTACCCTGTTAACCATGCATTAGAGCAGCATCGGCCGCCTCGTCCACGGAAACTTCGTTAACGGCCAGCCCGGCGAACGCCGAATGACCACCGATATCCAATCCGAGGAATTCCGCCAGCACGGCCGGTTCAACGTCTTGGTCCTGCGTGTGATTTTGCCCGGTATTACCATCGGCAAACTGTTCGATCAGCGCGTCGATGATCTTTCCGGCCAAAGCATCCGCCACCGCTTCCGGCGCGTTGACCGAAACCGCAATCGCATCTCCGGCAGGCGCTGGCGCGCCACCTTCGCCGAGAGCCAGCAGGGCTTCCATCAGGCCGGGCGCCGCCACATCACCGGTGATGAAAGCTGCATCGGACACCACGCCTGTCGATCCGTCGGCCATGGTGAAGCTGGCTTCGCCGTATACCAGCACATCGCCATCGGCCTGGGTGGTGAAGACGTTATCGGAAATCAGGCCGATCGAGGTGATCCCGGCATCCGCAAGGCTGATGAATTCGCCCGCATCGGCCACCGCATCCAGATCGGCGTCGTTCCAGATGCCGAACAGGGCGTAGGCTTCGTCTCCGGCATCGAGCACGCCGTCGCCATTGCTGTCGAAATTTGCAGCAATGGCTTCAAGATCGGTAAGATCATTGCCGCCGAACACGAATTCCGAAGCATTGCTTACCGTGCCATCACCGTTGGCATCATAGGCCAGGATCACGCTGCCCGCGGCAATCCATGCGGTCTTCACCTTTTCGCCATCGCCGGTAAAATCATAGGCGATGCCCGCCTTCTGGCTGCTGAAGGCATTGCCGCCGCCATCCAGATCGAGCACCACGGGGGTGATGGCCGAAGGAACGATGGCAGTAAGATTGGCCAGCACCAGCCCATCCAGCCGGATCAGCGAATCGTCGACCTGGCTGGCGATGGTCCCGTCCTGATAATACAGATAGGTATCGCCGCCGACCACAAAGCCGAGCAGATCATTGCCATCGCCCCAGTCGTTCGAGCGCAGATAATCCACCGCTGCCGCCAGATGGCCTTCGGTTGTGAGCGTCAACCCGCTGGCATAGCTGTCAGCATCATCGAAGGTGATGATGCCATTGGCAATGGCGTGCGATTTGATTGTCTGCCCGTTGACGGTAAGCGTGGAATTGCTGCCATTGGTGCCGGCGGTATTGGCAACGACCCCGGCCGTGCCGTCGAGCAGGATGTTGTCGGAAACGGGATCGAAATCGGCGATCACGTCAAAGCCGGATACCGATCCTTCATTGCCCGAACCGGTAAGCGTGATCCGGGAATCGCCATCCGCGATGACGAAATTGTCGCCACCTGCACCGCCGAACATGATATCGGCCCCGGCGCCGCCCAGGATATTGTCTCCCACACCATCGCGCCCGATCAGAATATCATTGCCGCTGGTGCCGTCGAGCGTGGCTTGTCCGGCCTGGGCGCGGTTGACAGTGGCAAAGGCGCTGTCGCTGTCCGCGCCGTTGTTGGCCGAATAGACGAATCCTCCCCCAGCTGCCGCGTCATCGGTGAAAATCACTGTTCCCGCCGAAATCTGCACCCCCGCTGCCCCGTTGAAGGATGTGATCGATGCGAGGGTGGAGCCCGCGCTGTCGTTTTCCAGCAACAGATCTGCATCGATTGTCACGGGGCTTGCGGCATTGGTGATGATAACATCATTGGCGGCAAAATTGCTCGCCTGACTTACCGCAGCGATGTCGATCCGCAGAATTGCCGCATCGGTATCGCCATCGCCGTCTGCCACCACATACTGGAAGTTCTCGATTTCAACGACCGGCGTGAGCGGCGGCGCGTAGGTCCAGCTGCCATCGGCAAAATCGAAGGTCAGCGTGCCGCCAAAGTCCGTCGATGCGGAAAACTGGGTCCCGGCGATTGGCGCGCCCGTGCTCGGCGTGATCGTGCCCGCTCCATCGAAGGAATAGACGATCCCGTTGACGGTAATCGAAACCACCGCGATCCCGTTGGAAGCGGGTGTATCATTCGTCAGCACATTGCCGGTGATTTCCGGGGTTACCGCCGCGATCAGCGTCGGCACCAGGTCTTCGAACTGCGCCGCCAGGATCGGTGCGCCTTCGCCATCCAGATCAACATCCTGCAAGCGGGCGGTATTGATTGCATTGCCCACCCCGATGGCAGTGACATTGATGTCATTGGCATCGATGAACGCCTGCCATTGCGCCGCCACGCCATCCAGCAGCGAATTGCCACCGGTGCCGGTCTGCTCGTTGGGGTTGCCGTCGCTCAGGAAGAACACCTGATTGCTGGCCGCAGTGCCGGGCACAAAATCCGCCATCACCTGCTCGATAGCAGCAGTGAAATCGGTCGTGCCGTTGAAGCTGCGCGCACCCCCCAGCTGGTTGTTCAGCGCATCCAGCTGCGAAGCGAAACTGGCAAAATCGGTGAACACCCCTTCAAGCCGCGCGGTGGCGGAGAAGGTGATCAGCGTCATCGAAATCGCACCATTGGTGTTCTGGAACAGTTCGAAGGCGGCATCCTTGACCGCGTTCATCTGCAGATTGAGTTCGCCATTATCAACGCTGCCGCTGAAATCGAGCACGAAGGCGGCGCTGATATCCTGATCCACCACAGTGGTATTGGTGAGATCATCTGCAGCATCGGGCGCATCATCGAACACGTTGATGGTGAAATCGCCCGCCACCGGATCGCCATCGGCATCGGTCAGCGTCAACGACACGGGAATATCGATGTCGACCGTGGTCGAGGTGACGCCCACATCGCTAAGGTTCAGCTTGACCGAACCGCTCGCCTGATAGGCATCGACGAAGGCGATCGTGGTGCCCGGAGGGGCGTTGAAGGATACCGTCTGCGAACTGTTCGGCCCCGATCCTGCCACGCTGATCGACTGGGTGGTCCCATCGCTGAAATGGGCGACGAAATGGGTAACATCGCCATTGCCCAGATTGCTGACCTCCAGCGATACGAAATTGGCATTCTGCAGGTTGGTGCCGCCGGGCGGGGTGAAGCTGCCCGGCCCGTCAAAATCGTCGAGCGGCCCGAAATCGAAGCGCAGGAATTCGCCGCTGTCGAAATTGTTGTTGCCCAGACCAAAGCCTGCGGTCGAACCGTTGACGCTGGGCTCCTGCACCAGATCGGGATTGCCGCCGGACAGCCAGGTGGAAATTTCGGCAGCGGTGAGCAATCCGCCATTGCCGACCGGGTTCCATCCGGTGACCAGCGTGATTTCATCGCCGGTGCTGTCCTGCGTCACCAGCACGCTTGCGCTTGGCCCCACGCCAAAGGCGCCATCGGTCAGCAGATCGACGATCGTAGTCGCGCCATCGAGCGGCACGATCAGGTCGAACACATATTCGCCCAATGCCCCCGCTGCCGGATCGATGGTGATGGTGAATACCTCCAGATCACCGGCGTTGAAAGTGCCACTCGCATCGGTATCGACAAAAGCGGTAAACACATTGCCCTGCTGCACGCCTGCAAGTGGCGCGCCGCTCACGGTAAGCCCCGTCAGATCGACCGTTATCGTATCGACTATCGCAGGCTGATCGGCCCCGATCTGCAGATTGAGCGCCACCGGCGCCAGCGCCGATGAAGGATCATTGTTGAACGCGCCGTCTGCCGGAGCGAGCGAGAGCGGCGTATCGTCATCCACCGTGACGATCAGCGATCTGGTAGCCAGAGTGATATCGCCATCGCCATCTTGCGCCTGAATGATCGGCCCGAAATCGATCAGAATATCATCCTCGGTTCCGGCAGCCGGATGATCCAGCGGGGCGAACAGCGTGAACTGCCAATCGCCACCCGCCAGCAGATCGAGCTGGAATACCGGATCGCCCGCCAGCCCGGCGGTCGCCACAATGGAGCCTGCGCTTACCGTGAATGCGAGCGGCACGCCGCCCGAAGCCAGCCCCAGACCTTCAAGATAGGTGGTGGCCGCCGCGCCCGCATCATCGACGAAGGAAATCGCCAGCGGTCCATCGGCGCCCGCCACAAACAGCGCTGCCGCGCTCTGGCCGTTTCCGGCGGTGCCCATGGCAATTGCCGTGGTGGTTCCGGCACCGCTGTCGATATCGCCTGCGCCGCCTTCGACACCTCCCGTCAACGCGTCTTCATCGACCTGGCCTGAAACCGTTGCGCCATTGGCCAAAGGCACATCGTCGACGATGTCGATATCGAGGGTGTTGGTGTCGGCGGAGCCGTCCTTGTCGGTGGCGGTGACGCTGAAGCTGTCGGTGACCCGGTCTTCGCCTGCCAGCGTATGCGCCAGCGTGTTGTCGGCCAGCGTGTATTCGTAAGTCACGCTGGCGGCCACCACATCGCCATCGGCATCAATGGTGGTGGTCACTCCGGTGATCACCAGCGTGCCATAGGCACCGGTGATGGTGACCGGGAAGGTCACCCCGGCGCCGAACACCGGCTCGCCGCCGATGGCGAGCGTGGCCAGGCCATCGGTGCTGGTCAGATCGAAGCTGCCGCTCTGCGTCAGCGCGGCGGCATCGGGCGAGCTGCCGTCGGCCAGATCGTCCTCGTCGACCACTTCCTCGGCGCCCTGCAGGCTGAACCCTGTCAGCACCACCGGATCGTCCGCACCGTTGATCGTCACCGTTACCGTGGTGGTGGAAGGATCGCCGTCAAGATCGGTGATGGTATAGGTAAAGGTGTCGGTCAGCGTCTCCGACGGGCCGAGCCCCTGCACCTGCGGGTTCTGGTTGTCGAGCGTGTAGGTGTAATCGCCATTGCCCATGATGGTGATCGAACCATAGGTGCCCGCCACCGGCGTGCCGACATTGCCCGTCACATCGCCGGCCACCGCGCCTGCGGCAACCCCGGTCAGTTCAACGCCATCCGCGCCCGTCACATCTTCCACGCCGTCGCTGGCATTGGCATCGGTGCCGCCCGCGCCGTTGAGCACATTGCCGTCGGCCACCAGCGGGCCGTCCTCGGTCACAAAGTCGGCATCGGCATTGGCAAACGGCACATCGTCGATGATCGCGATCTCCAGCACATCTTCGCTGAAGTCATCGTCCTGATCGCTCACCCGCACCACGAAGGCGTCAGAGGTATCATCGCCGCTGGTATTGGTGGTCAGTTCGTAAGTGTAGCTGATCGCCCCGCTGGCAATCGCGGTGATCGTCAGCGTGCCATAGGTGCCGGTGAAGGTCTGGCCCACGCCGGTCACTTCCACCCCGCCGATCGTCACCACGCCGGGCCCGTCGGGCGCGGTGAAGGTGAAGCTGCCCGAGGTGAACTCGCCGTCGACCGCCGCATCCGAACCGGGGAAGGGGGCTGCCAGCCACGCCTCGTCCACGCTCGTGCCCGCCTCGCCCGCCACCGGCAGATCGAGGCTGGTCGTGGCATCGGCAATGGTGATCACCAGATCGGCCGAGGCCGGATCGCCGTCGCTGTCGGTGATGGTATAGGTGAAG
>JBGSLI010000029.1:0-3028 GCA_041740775.1 Alteraurantiacibacter sp.
CATTGCGAACAAACTGAGCGTGCAAATCACCGCGCCGATCAGGAAATAGGGCGTGCGGCGCCCCAGTCGGGTGTTCGTCCGATCGCTCATCGCGCCGACAATCGGTTGGATGATCAGCCCGGTCATCGGGCCTGCCAGCCATAACAGCGGCATGGTCGCCTCATCCGCGCCAAGGAAGCCGTAGATTGGCCCCATATTGGCCTGTTGCAGCCCGAAACTGAACTGTAGGCCGAAGAAGCCGATGTTCATTTCGATGATTCGCAGCAGCGAAAGCCGAGGCTTTTCCGTCATGTGGCGCCTTTTCCGATCCTGTCCCTTGCGCTGGTCTTTGCCGCGCTGTGACTTGGAGGTGACATGTTTCCATGCAATTTGCAAACGTTTGCAATTTTCCTATTGCAAACGTTTGCAAGAACGTTACCCCTTGCGTCGTCGTCGCCAGAGAAGCGCGAGTTCGAGAGGAGAATACCCATGAAACTGCGTACCGCGCTTTGCGCAAGCGCCGCCCTGTGCGGCTTTATCGCCCCAGCTTTTGCTCAGGATAACGCCGCTGGCGATTCGGTTGATACCGAAGGCAATGAAATCATCGTCACCGCCGTGGCGCGCGGTCAGAACCGGATCGAAAGTTCGGTTTCGGTCAGCACCATCAGTGCCGAAGCGCTCACCAACCTTGCGGCGCCGTCCTCGGCTGACCTTATTCGCCAGATTCCCGGCATCCGTTCGGAAGCGTCGGGCGGCGAAGGCAACGCCAACATCGCGGTGCGCGGCATCCCGGTCTCGACCGGCGGTGCGCGTTACATCCAGTTGCAGGAAGATGGCCTGCCGATCCTCGAATTCGGCGACATCATCTTCGGCAATGCCGACAACTTCCAGCGTGCCGACCGTTCGGTCGCCCGGGTCGAAGCGGTGCGCGGTGGTTCAGCCTCGACCTTTGCGTCGAACGCGCCGGGCGCAGTCATCAACTTCATCTCCAAGACGGGCGAGCAAGAAGGCGGCGCGATCCAAGGCAGCGTCGGGCTCGATTTCGAAAGCTACCGCCTCGATTTCGATTACGGCGCGCCGCTGGCAGACGACCTTTATTTCCACGTCGGCGGTTTCTACCGCACCGGCGAAGGCCCGCGCGACATTGGCTATAACGGCTATGATGGCGGCCAGATCAAAGCCAACATCACCAAGGAATTTGACGGCGGCTACATCCGCTTCACCGGCAAGTATCTCGACGACAAGACCCCGACCATCCTGCCGCAGCCGGTGTTCGTTGGCGGCACCAATTCCAGCCCAGATTACAACGCCATTCCCGGCTTCGATCCGCGCACGGACTCGCTCTACAGCCCGTTCCTGACCCCGCAGGTCACGCTCGATGGCGGCAACAACCCCACCAGCTTTGATTTCCGCGACGGGTTGTCGGTGCAAAGCAAAGCCTTCGGCGTGGAGGCCGAGATCGACGTAGGCGGCGGGTGGACGCTGACCAACCGCTTCCGCTTTGCCGACAATTCGGGCAGCTTCCAGTCGCCTTTCCCGGCAGGTGCAGGCTCGGCCCAGTCGATTGCCGACGGCATCGGCGGCGCGGGTTCGACGATCGAATTCGCCAGCGGCCCGAACACCGGCGATGTCGCCAATGCGGCCAATATCGGCGGCAATGGCTTGCTGGCCAATGTCGTGGTGTTCAACGTCCGTTTGAACAGCCTCGACAATGTCACCAACGATTTCCGCGTGAACAAGCAGTTCGATTTCGGCGGCGGTTCGGCCAATTTCACCACCGGTTTCTACCTGTCGCGCCAGTCGATCAACACCGATTGGCTGTGGACGAGCCACGTCCAGACCGTGCAGGGTGATGGGCAGGCCGTACTGGTCGATATCCGCGATGCGGAAGGCGATCTGGTTACGCAGAACGGCACCGTCGGTTTCAGCGCCAGCTTCTTCGGCAATTGCTGCCGTCGGAACTATAACGTCGATTACAGCACCTACGCTCCGTTTGCCTCGCTCTCGCTGGAGCTGGACAAGCTGACGCTCGATGCCTCGATCCGTTATGATTACGGCGATGCCAGCGGCACGATCACCGGATCGGACAGCGGGTTTGGTACCGGCATTTCGGAATTCGATTTCGACAATGACGGCGCAATCAGCCCGGCTGAAGAGCTGACGGCAGTCCTCCCGCTCGGCAATGCCCGTCCGGTGAACTACGACTTCAACTACTTCAGCTTCTCGCTCGGTGCGAACTACCTGCTGACCGATGATCTGGGCGTGTTCGCACGTTACAGCCAGGGCGGCCGTCACACTGCCGATCGCAGCCTGTTCTCGCCTGCAGTCAGCACCACTGACGGCAGTCTGCCGGGCGGTGATGCGGGCGTGGTCGCAACCGTCGATCAGCTGGAAGCGGGTCTGAAGTATCAGGCCAATGGCCTGTCGCTGTTCGCCACCGGGTTCTTCGCCAAGACGGCGGAAACCAACGTCGAGCTCGCCCCGCTGGAACTGTTCGATACCGAATACGAAGCTTACGGCGTCGAACTCGAAGGTGCCTATCGCACCGGGCCGTTCAGCCTGACTGCGGGCGTGACCTGGACCGATGCGGAAATCGTCGATGCGCTGGATCTTACCACCATCGGCAACACTCCGCGCCGCCAGGCCGATTTCGTCTATCAGGCAACGGCGCAATACGAAGCTGACCAGTTCACACTGGGCGCGAACATCGTCGGCACCACCGACAGCTTTACACAGGATAGCAACCAGCTGGAACTGTCCGCCTTCGCGCAGGTCAACGCCTTCCTCGCCTTCCGCCCGATTGATCGGGTTGAGGTTGGACTGAACGCGCAGAACCTGTTCAACGTGTCGGGCTTTACCGAGGCAGAAGAAGGTTCGATCCCGGCCAATGGCATTGTGCGCGCGCGCTCGATCGCTGGCCGAACAGTACTCGCATCGGTGCGGTTCGACTTTTAAGAACCCGCCAATGCATCAGGGCTGGCCGCCATCCCCCCGGCGGCCAGCCTGTTTTTCATTTGCTGAATTGGGATAGATTGCTGCCATGACCACC
>JBGSLI010000030.1:0-8890 GCA_041740775.1 Alteraurantiacibacter sp.
GCGCCCGCCGATGGTGATGACTTCGCGCACCGCGCTCGATGCCCGCACCGCGCCGCCATGATCTTCGATGCACGCGATCAGCGCAGTGGTGAGCGCGCCCGATCCGCCCACGGGCACGCCGAAACCGTATTTCTCCAGAAACCCCAGGAACACATAGGCGCCGATCCCGGTGGCCTTTTCATCCGGGCTGACGAGGTTTTCCCCCGCCACCCGGCCGAAATGCGCCTTCACCTTTTCGTGTTCGAACAGTTCTTCCATCAGGTCGAAAGTGCTCATGCCCATCGTGCGCATGATTTCCTGGCCCTCAAGGCTCTGATCCATCATCGCGGTTTGCGCGCCCAGCGGCATCGGCGGCGAATAGAGCCCGGCCTGGATCATCGGCAGCCACTGCGCGGCCTGGCGGGACATTTCGAGGAAGGTCTGTGCATCCCGCTGCGAGAACCGGGCGATCGCCTCTGCACTGTTGGCCGGATCGCGGTGCAGCGGCAGGGTGGAGCCATCCTCCCACACGCTCATCATCGGCACGTCGGGGAAGATGTATCTGAGGCCGTATTTGCGTTTCAGCGCCAGTTCGTCCTGCTCCAGCAGCGGATTGCCGTGGATGAAGATGTGGCTCATCGAATGCTGATCGTGGACAAAGCCGGGCCGCGTCAGTTCGCGGCTCACCACCCCGCCGCCGTGCCAGGCGTTGCGTTCGAGCACCAGCACGGCCTTGCCCGCCACCGCCAGATAGGCGGCGGCGACCAGCCCGTTGTGCCCCGATCCGATGATGATGATATCCGCGTCTGCCATGCGATTGATCCTTACAAGCAGGCCGAAAGCGCGATGTCGGACAACCGCCCGCAGCGTTCGATATTGGAGCCTTGCGTCATCACCCCGGCGCTGAGGAAAGAAAAGGAGAGATCGGCTTCGGGGTCGATCCAGAACAGCGTTGAACCCGCGCCGTAATTGCCGAAAGTTTCAGGGCTGGAAAGCTGGCCGAACAGATGCTGAAAGACGCCGGTTCCGCGCACCTGAAAGCCCAGTCCCTGATTGGCGGGCGGAACATCCCACCCGGCGCGCAAGGCTACGCCGCGATAAAGCTCGTTCACCTTGTCGCCGGTATGCACCTGCCGGGCGAGGCGCACCATGCGCGGGCTGAGAAGGCGCGCGCCGTCCAGCTCGCCCTCCTGCCGCAGCATTTCGGCAAAGCGCCACAGATCGCCGGTGGTGGATGCGCAGCCGACGTGCGGGGCTTCCACCGCCGGGTCTTCAAACAGCGCGTGATCGCCGGGCAGATTGCGCGAAAGGTGCCTGATCGGCACGGTGCCGCGCATGTCGGGCCGCACATGCCGCGCGGCAAGGTCTGCGCGAAGGCCCATGCTGGTCGATGCCATTTTGAGCGGCGCGAACAGGTCTTCGTGCAGCAGCGTCTGGAAATCGCGCCCGCCGGGATCGGTGCGCACCAGCGCGGTGCCCATCAGCACATGATTGACCAGCGGCGAATAATCGCAGCGGGTGCCCGGCACGCTTGTGCCGTGAACGTTGGCAATGCTTTCGGCAAAAAGTTCGCTCAGCCGGTCGAGAAACATGCCCGGCTTCGGGCTCCACACTCCGGGCATTCCGGCGGTGTGGGTGAGCAGGTGGAAGAAGGTCGCCCTGTCCCTCGGCGCGCCGGTGAATTCGGGCAGCACATCTGCCACCCTGGTGGTGAGCTGGAACCGGCCTTGCTCGATCGACCGCAGCACCAGCACATTGGTGAACGCCTTGGTGACCGAAAACAGCGAGAACACATCGTCCATCTGCAAGTCGCGCTCGCCGCCTGCATCGGCGTGGCCGATCGCTTCTTCGAACACCACCTCGCCGCCGCGCCCGATCTTCACCACCGCGCCATAATAATCCCCGCGCGCCACATCGGCGGCGATGGTGGCCTTCAGGTGATCGAGCCGTTGCTGCCAGATTTGCGCCATTGCCTTACCCCGCTGCGATGATGCCGCCGTCGACCGCCAGCATCGCCCCGTTGATGAAAGCCGCCTCCTCGCTCAGCAGGAAGGCGGCGGCCTGCGCCACATCTGCCACCGTGCCATTGCGGCGCAGCGGGATCGATCTGGCGCGCTGTTCATATTGCTCCGCGCTCACGAAGCCCTGCGTGGCGGGGGTGGGCACGCTGCCGGGAGCCAGCGCGTTCACCCTAATGCCGCGCGGCCCCAGTTCGCCCGCCAGCACTTTGGTCAGCCCGGCGATGCCCGCCTTGATCGTGGTATAGGCGCCGGTATGGGGCCTTCCACGATAGGCGACGGGTGAAGAATAGTTGAGGATATTGCCCGCCACCCCCTCGTCGCGATTGCGCAGGAAGGCCTGCACCCCCCAGAACACGCTTTTGAGCCCGGCGGAAAGCATAAGGTCGAGCGTTTCCTCGGTCACCGCCTCGATCGGTTCATACACCAGCACGCTGGCGTTGTTGACGATGGCGCGCAGCGGCCCGGCATCGCGGGCGAAGCAATCGGCGGCGTCGATGAAGGCCTGCCGCCGCCCGCAATCGGCCTGATAGGCAAAGGCCCGCCCGCCCGCCTGTTCTATCGCATCGGCCACGCCAAAGGCGCTGTCGCCGTCGATATCGATCACGCCTACCACCGCGCCTTCTGCCGCCAGATGATGTGCAATCCCTTCACCCAGTCCGCGCCCACCGCCCGAAATCAGGATCGGCTGGCCGGAAAATCTGTCGCCAGCGCGCATCATTCCATCCCGAACAGCCGGGCGGTGTAATGGCTGTCCATATATTCGCGCATCGCATCGATCTTGCCGTTCGAAATCTCGAACACCCAGCAATAATCATTGTCGTAAATCTTGCCGTCCATCGTCCGTCCGGTGGAATTGCTTTCGACGCAGACCATTCCATCGCGGGAGAACATCGTGCGCACATGCACCTTGGGATCGCCGGGTGCGAACATGCCGCGCACCGGGGCGAGGAATTTGTCGATGATATCCATCCCCACGTGCCGCCCGGCCCCGGCGATATCCTTCACCATCGGCTGCCATACGCTGGCATCGTGATAGAAACCGCGCAATTTCTCCAGATCGCCGCTCGACAGCACTTCGAAGAAATCGAGCACCAATTGTTCGTCCGCGTTGGCCGCCTGCACCATCACTTGTCCTCCCGCGCTTCGATCTCGGCATCGATTTCGGCCAGCGCGGCATTGGCGATGCGGAAACTGTCCACCGCCGCCGGGACGCCGCCATAAACGCCAACCTGCAACAACACCTCGCGGATCTCCTCGCGAGTCAGCCCGTTGTTGAGCGCACCGCGAATATGCACTTTCAATTCGTTCTCGCGGCCCAGCACGGCGATCATGGCGAGGTTGATGAGGCTGCGGTCGCGGCGCGGCAATTGTTCCTCGCGCCCCCAGGTCCAGCCCCAGCAATAGGTGGCGACCAGTTCCTGCAACGGTTCGTTGAAGGCATTCGATTTCGCCAGCGCGCGATCGACATAGGCATCGCCCAGCACCTCGCGGCGGATTTTCATGCCCTTGTCGAAAAGGTCCTTGTCCAATGTTTTCTCCTTCAAAGGCAGTCATACACCGCATTTATCAGCCGCCGCGCGCGCGGGCCATTGTCGCCCACCGCGTGCATCCGGTTGCAGCAATAGGCAAAGCCGAGCCGGGCGTCGGGATCGCCGAAGCCGATCGATCCGCCCAGCCCATGATGGCCGAAACTGCGCGGATTGGGGCCCATATATACCGCTTCGGGCGTGTTGAGCAGCACGCCATTGGCCTGGCGATAGGGCCGATCCTGCAACAGTTCTGTCTGTTGGTGCTGCTGGGTAATCATCGCCTCGCGCTGCGCGTGTGAAAGCAATTCCACCCCGTCCACCTCGCCCACCGTCGCGCCGTAGATGCGTGCCACGCCGCGAGCGTTGCCGTGGCCCGATCCGCTGGCGATTTCCACTTCGCGCCAGCGGGGCGAATTCATCGTTTCGGCCCAGGCCTCTTGCGGGTTCTGGAGGAAAGCGAAGGCGCGCAGCACCGCGCCGTCCTGCCAGCCTGCGGGCGTATCGGGCGCGGGCGGCACGCCTTGGTCCTTCGCCGCGAAAAGCCGCGCGCCGGTGTTGGGCAGCACCTGTGCCACATGGCGCTGTTCCTCCCCGCTCATTCCGCCAAGGTAATATTCCGCCCCCAGCGGCCCGGTAACATGCGCGCGCAGGAACGGCCCCACGCTCATCCCCGTCACCCGCCGCATGATTTCGCCCAGCACAAAGCCCTGATTATGGACGTGATAGGCCGCGCGCGTGCCCGGCTGCCACAAGGGTTCCTGCACTTCCAGCGCGCGGATATAGGCGGAGTAATCGAAGAAGCCGCCGGGATACATCGTGTCGGTGGTCAGCACCGGAATGGCGGCGGTATGGTCGAGCACCATCCGCACGGTAATGCCCGCTTTCCCGCCTGCGGCAAATTCGGGCCAGTATGCTGCCACCGGCGCATCGAAATCCACCATGCCGCGGTCGGCCAGCATGTTGACGGCGATGCCGGTAATGCCCTTGGCCACGCTCATCATGCAGACGGTGGTTTCGCATTGCCACGCCGCGCTTCGGTCGGCCCTGGCCCATCCGCCCCACAGGTCCGCCACCGTCTCGCCATCGATCACGAGGGAGCAGGCGGCACCCAGTTCTTCCTCGATGCGGAAGTTTTCGCAAAAGGCTTCCCATACCGGCGCAAAGCGTTCGTCACAGCTGCCGCCGACAGGAAATTCCTCCCCGCGCGCCCGCACGATATTGGCGAAATCGCAATGGCCCAAAGCCGCCTCTCCCCTCCGGTCGAGCCTGCCACGACTCTAACGTCCGTTATCGTAGGCGAGGCATTGCCCTGCCGACAAGTGTTCAATCGATAAAGCAGATCGTGCGCAGTTCGATGCTTTGGCGAGGGGCGGCATCGGCCGGTGCGGTGGGGTCTTCAAAGGACGTGTGGGCGGTGAACTGCACTGCGTTATCATCGCTGTCGAACAGCTTGAAGGCGAACATTTCATCGGGGCGCATCTGCGGCAGCCAGCACCAGCGGTGGCCCGGCGCATGGGCCAGGTTGAAACCCCAGAGCGAGAAATCGAGGCCTCCCAATCCGCCCACGATCTCGCTGGGGAACAGATCCTCGCGCCGCACCGTGGCGGCATCGCACAAGGCCAGCGGTGCGCTTTCCACCGTGGCAATGGGCCGCCACAGATTGATCAGCATGTGCCGCCCGGCCAGCCGCCGATCGGCTTCGTCCGGCGGCAGCAGCAGGCGCGTGTAATCGCCTACGGTTTTCGCGCCATAATCGACATGCGCGCCATTGGCGGGCTGGTTATGCCCATGCGTGCCCGCAGCGCTGGTGCGGCGAATGGCCCCGAAGCTGACCACTTTGGCGGCACCCGTCAGCCGCCCCGCTACCGCTTCGCCATGACGGCAATAGGCGGCAAGCTGCTGCGGATCGTCGTAATCGGTCACCGGCGATGGCTGTTCGACAAGCACGAAGCCGTTGCGATCGAAGGAGAGGTTTTCGCGCTCGCTCCTGATATCGTGGATGGTGACGCGGTGGTCTTCCCCCGGCCAGTAACTGCGCTCGCGTTCGCCAGCGTAGAAGGTCGCCTTTTCTCCGCGCACGATATAGCGGATCGTCGCCTCGATATCCTGCGCCGCGCCCGCACCTATTTCCGCCATCGCTTCCTCCCAGACATCGCCGATGCGCAACCCGCGCAGTCAAACCACCCATCGTGTGCGCCGCAGTGTTGCTTCATTGCGACAATTGCGCGCGGATAATGCAATTCTTGCGCATCGGGCTTGTTTGTAACGATCGTGACGATAGGGTGCAATTGGGAGAAGGGTTGACGATGCACAAAGCGCACCGCCGGGACCTTCAATAGATCGTCTGATTGCCCCGTTCGAACGGGCGGCAGGCTATGCAACATGCAGGCACCGTGGTGCCGGCCCTGCTGAGGGAGGATATCCGATGAAATTCAAGACCTTGGGAGTCGTGTCTTCGTTTGCCCTGGCGGTGTCGATCAGCGCGCCAGCCTTTGCGCAGGACAATGCAGCGGAGCAGGATCAGGACAGCGAAAACCGCACCAATGTGATCGTGGTGACCGCCGAATTCCGCGAAGCCAATCTGCAGGACACGCCAATCGCGATCACCGCGGTCAATGCCGAAATGCTCGAAGCGCGCGGCCAGACCAATATCTCGCAGGTCGCCGCGCAGGCGCCCAACGTCACGCTCACCCCGCAGCCGCAGAACGGCGGCAAGGGGCTGATCGCCTTCATTCGCGGCGTGGGCCAGGTCGATTTCAACTTCGCGCTCGATCCGGGCGTGGGCGTCTATGTCGATGATGTGTTCATCCCCACGCTGTCGGCATCGCTGCTCGATCTGATGGATCTCGATCGGGTGGAAGTTCTGCGCGGCCCGCAGGGCACGCTGGCGGGCAAGAATTCGATCGGCGGTTCGATCAAGCTGTTCAGTGCCGAGCCGCAGGGCGATGGTTCGGGCTATTTCCGCGTCGCCTATGGTTCGTATGACCGGATCGAAGCGTGCGGCATGGCCGATTTCGCGCTGACGGACAATCTGTTCGCGCGCGTTTCGGGCATGGCTTCCAGCGTGGATGGCTATGTCACCGTGCTCGATTACGGGCTTTCGCATCCCGGCTCCAACGTGCCGATCACCAATGCCCGCGGGCGCGACAATTTCGACAATATCACCCAGGGCGGCGAATCCACCGTGGCCGGGCGGCTGGCGTTGCGCTGGGTTCCCACCGATCGGCTGGAAATCAATGTTGCCGGCGATTACAGCGATACCCGTGGCGACGCCGGTCCGACGGTTCTGATCGCGGCGGGTGCGCCGGTCAACAATGCGGAGAATTTCGATCCGCTCAACACCGCCAATGCGGCGGTGAATGCCGATGGCCAGCCGTGGCTGCGCGGGGTGGATGGCAATGCGGTGCCGGTGGATTGCCGCTTCGTGCCTTCGGGCCCCTACAGCTGCGACACCATCGGCAACCAGTTCGGCGATCCGCGCTTCATCAGCTACGCCAATTTCCTCGATGCGATGCAACCTACATCGCAGGCCCCGTTCAAGCCCTATTCCGCGCTACAGAACCAAGACTTCAGCGGCTGGGGCGTCAACGGCAACATCACCTATGATCTGACCGACAATTTCCAGCTGGTGTGGATCGGTTCCTGGCGCGAATATACTTCGGAATGGGGCCAGGATCAGGATGCCACTCCGGTTCCCATCGCGCAGCTCGACAATGATCTGTGGAACCGCGCGTGGAGCCAGGAAGTCCGCCTGAACGGCGAAGTACTCGATGGGCTGGCACAGTTCACCGTGGGCGGTTTCTGGCTCGATCAGGCGGGCACCTACACCGCGCGCGTCGATCTCAACTATGCCGGGATCGATTTCATCCACGGGCCTGACACCACGCCCAGCACCACCAAGGCGGCGTTCGGCACATTGTCGCTGTTCCCGACCGAAAACCTGACGCTGACGGGCGGACTGCGTTATACGCGCGACCGCAAGATCTACACCTACTTCCGTTCCAATCCGGACGGCACGGTGCCGTTTGTCGATCAGGGTTCGCTGCTCGGCCCGACCTTTGAAATCGCACCCGGCGTATTCATCCCGACCCCGCCGATCTGCGAATTCTTCCTCGATCCCACCGTTGGTGCGGGCCCCACCGGCATCGGCAATACGCCCAACTGCCTGCTCACCGGCCTGTTCAACATCACCGATGAATTCAAGGGTGACCGGTTCGACTGGCGCATCGCCGCCGATTACCGTTTCTCCGATGAATTCCTCGCCTATGCTTCGGTCACCACCGGGTTCAAGGGCGGCGGCGTGAACCCGCGACCGTTCTTCGGCCCTTCGGCGGGCGACTGCAATGCGCCGGGCCGCCAGCCGGGCGACACCAGCCCGTGCAACCAGCTGCGTTCGTTCGATCCGGAAACGATCACTACCTATGAAATCGGCTTCAAGGCCGATCTTCTTGATCGGCGCCTGCGGGTGAACGGCGCGGCGTTCTTCAACGATTACCAGAACATCATCCTGCAATTGTCGGCCTGTCCGTCGGTGCCGTGCCTGCAACCGCGCAATGTCGGCACCGCCGATGTGAAGGGCTTCGAACTGGAAGTGAGCGCGCTTCCGCTCGACGGCGTGTCGATCGACGGCGGGCTGAGCTATCTGGATTTCAAATACACCAGCGAATCGGTGTTCGATACGCTGCGCGGGTTTGAAGCCCTGGCGGATGAACTGGGCAATTCGGTGGGTGTGCCCGCCGATGGCGTAACGCCCTATACTCCCGAATGGACGTGGAGCTTCGGCGCGCAATATGATCACGAACTGTCGGCGGGCACGGTGATGGCGCGGTTCGACGGTTCGTATCAGTCGTCGATCTTCAACGAGAGCTTCAACACCAGCTGGAGCCGGATCGACGGCTATTTCCTCGGCAATGCGCGGCTGGGTTTCACCACCGCCGATGAAGCCTGGAGCGTGGCGCTGGAAGTGCGCAACCTGTTCGACAAGAACTACTGGCTGTCCAAGAGCGATGTTACCACCTCGCTCGGCGTGGTGACCGGCGTTCCAGGACTGCCGCGCACCTGGGCGCTTTCGCTCCAGCGCCGGTTCTGATCGGGAAGGGCAGGAGGCCCGGCCTCCGCCCCGCCCGCAGGAGCTGATGTCGCAATGCCCCGGTTGTTTGCAGGAGAAATCCTGCGGAACCGCCGGGGCATTCCGGTTTCTAGATAACCCCCCCGGCCAGCCGGTCGATCGCGCCTTGGAGGATGATCGCGGCGGCATGGCTGTCGATCCGCGTGGCGCGCTTGGCGCGGCTGAAATCCTGCGCGATCATGTCGCGCGTGGCGCTGGCGGTGGACCAGCGTTCGTCCCACAGCAATACCGGC
>JBGSLI010000031.1:0-3024 GCA_041740775.1 Alteraurantiacibacter sp.
AGCGCGACGGCGCGCCCGCGGCGGGCGCAGCTTTGCTGCGCGTCTAGCGAGGACGAAGCCGCGGAGGCGGCTTCGCAACCAACTTAATGCACGAACCTTGCCACCACATCGCGGTAGCTGCGGCTCACCTTCACTTCGGCACCCGACGACAGCACCAGAAAGCATTCGCCATTGGTGTGCGGCTTGACCTGCCGGACCTGATCGAGATTGACGATGGTGGAGCGGTGGACGCGCTGGAAGTTGCGCGGGTCGAGACGGCGTTCGAGATCCTTCATCGTTTCACGCAGGATCAGCGAATTGTCCCCGGTGTAGATGCACATGTAATCGCCTGCGGCTTCGATATGTTCGATCGAATCGACATCGACGCGGAAGATCTGGCCGCGATCCTTGATGTTGATCATCTTTTCGTAACGGCCCGCGCTCTCTTCCTCTGTGTCGAAGAATTCGAGACTTTCCGGGCTGACTTCGGCGAGCACGTCCTTCAGCTTTTCCGCTTCCTCGGCGCTGCGCTTTTCGGCCAACCGCTGGCGCACACGCTCGATCGTGTCGGCCAGCCTGTCCTCGTCCACCGGCTTCATCAGATAATTGATCGCATTGGCTTCGAAGGCGCGGATCGCGTGTTCCTGATAGGCGGTGACGAATACGAACAGCGGTGGTTCGATTTCCATCACCCCCTTGACCACCGAGAACCCGTCGAACCCCGGCATCTGGATGTCGAGAAACACCAGATCGGGCTTCAGCGTCTTGATCGCACGGATCGCTTCGCGGCCGTTGGCGCAGGTTTCGATGATCTCGATATCCTCATAAGGTTCGAGCCGCAGTTGCAGGCCCTGGATGGCCAGCTTCTCGTCATCGACGAGGATAGTCTTGATTGTCATGCGGGGGCTCCGGTCTGGGGAGGGCGGAAAGCGGGTTTGCTGCCGGTGTCAACGGTCGAGCGGCGAGGAAGTTTCAGCGCTGCGATGTCAGGCTGTTCCTGTTCGCCCGCTTCATGGGGAATTTCGATGATGACGGTAAAGCCGCCTTCGGGCGGGGTCTCGATATCGAAGCGGTGATCCTCGCCATAGGCCTGTTGCAGCCGCTCCATGATATTGGCAAGGCCAACGCCGGTGGAGGAATGGCCGCGCCGCACCGCTGCGGCGGCATCCTGGCTGCCTTGCAGGCCCGGTCCGGTATCGCTCACCGTCACCCGCAGCCGCGATCCGATGACCTTGGCCGAAAGGCTGATCCGCGCACCTTCCTCCTGTGCCGAAACGCCGTATTTGATCGCGTTTTCCACCAGCGGCTGGAGCAGGAAGGAGGGGATGGCGGCGCCTGCGGCATCGTCATCCACGGCAAATTCGGTGCGCAACCGGTCTTCGAACCGCATCCGCTCGATTTCGAGATAGAGCTGCAATGTCTCCACCTCCTGCGCCACCGTCACCTTCCCGCCGGGCTCGGTAACCAGCGTGTGGCGCAGGAAGCTGGAAAGCTTGGTGAGCATGGCATTGGCGGGCGCGGTCTGTTTCAGCAGCACCAGCGTGCTGATCGAATTGAGCGTGTTGAACAGGAAATGCGGATTGAGCTGATACCGCAGCATCGCCAGCTGCGCACTGGTGGCCTGCGCCTCCAGCCGTTCGAGCCGGTCGGTCTGTTCTTCCACCTGAAGGAAGAAATTGATCGCGTAATACAGCGCCGACCACGCGCCGAGCAGCGTCATGTCGATGTAGAACACCCCCAGCATCAGCCGGGCGAAACCGGTTTCGCTGCCACCCTGGTAAACATCGATTGTCCAGGCGTTGATGAAGGCCGAAACCGCCACCGCACCCGACAGCACGAACGCGGTCGCCGTCCAGGTCACCAGCGGGCTGCGGTTGATCAGATTGCTGTAAATGACCGAAAGTATGGTGCTGATCGAAAAGCCCGCGATGGCGGCGATCACCACGATGACGAGGAAGTCGAACCCGCGCTCATTCGCCAGCGAATTGGCCGCGCGCAGGATGAAGGCACCGCCCCAGCCGAGCATCTGCAAGCGCCAGAAGGCGCGGTTCTTGTCCTTGAAGAACGGGGTCGGCTGGAACGGCAGCATCGCCATGCCGCCGATCAGGGGTGCAGCCGGAGCCTTGGTCAGACGGAACTGCATCTGCGGCCCTCCCCAGGCTGGTATCTAGCCTTGCGAATCGCGCGCTGCGGCAATCGCTTCACCGATCTGCTCCGCACCCACCGCGCCATTGAGCACACTATCCCCCACGATCCACGCCGGTGTGCCCGAAAGGCCCATCGTCTGACCAAGGAACACATTGTTCTGCAATTGCGCCTCGAACTGGCCTGCCGCAATCGCGGCATTGGCCTGCGCCAGATCGACCCCGGCGGCATTTGCGGCGGCTTCAATCCCCTGCGGCGAAGGGCCATCCTGCGCAAACATGGCGTTGTGGAAGGCTTCGAACTTGCCCTGTTCGGCAGCGGCCAGCGCCATCCGCGCGGCATCCGCGCTGCCCGCCGAAAGGATCGGATATTCGCGGATCACCACCTTCAGATCGGGATTGGCGGCGATCAGCGCCTGCACATCGGCCACGCTCTGGCGGCAGAAACCGCAGGCGTAATCGGAAAATTCGACCAGTGTGACCAACCCTTGCGGATTGCCCAGCACCGCGCCGGGGAAGGGTTCCTCCAGTTCCGCGCGCAGGGGAGCGATCTGTTCGGCCATCTGCCGCCGCTGCAATTCGGCAATCGCTTCGGGCAGCACTTCGGGATGTTCCATCAGATAGTCACGCGTGCGATCCGGCCCGAAGCCGGCATAATCCCAGGCAGCGGCCCCGGCAAAGCCGGCGGTGATCGCGATGATAACGGTGATGATCCAGCGCATGGGTGTGGCCTAGTTGCGTTCCGCCAGCCATTCAAGCTGCGCGCGCGCCTGCAATTGCACATCCTGCGCGCGGATCCAGTCGGGCGAGCCTTGCGGCAGGCCCTGTTCGGCCGCCCCGGCATTTGCCAGCGCGCCCTGCGGATTGCCCGACATGATCTGCTGTTCGGCGCTGGCGAGGC
>JBGSLI010000032.1:0-3210 GCA_041740775.1 Alteraurantiacibacter sp.
TGCGCGCGGAAACCGAGAAGCTCGTCGATGAAATCAAGCAGGCGATAAGCCTGCTGAGGAGGCATCTTTGACTGGGACGAGGCAATAAAGCGGCTCGAATATCTCAACACCCGCGCCGAGGACGGCGCGCTGTGGAACGAACTGGCCGAAGTCACCCCGCTGGGCTGCGCGGCGGCGGATCAGGCGCGGATGACCATGCCGTGGCATTTCGCGCAGGATACCGGCATCGGCGGGACAGAAGCGCTGATAGTGACCGGAAAGGAGGTGCCGCTGCGCGCCGCCCCGTCCGGCGATGCCGAAGTGCTGGCAAGGCTTTCGTGGGACGTTGTGGCGTTCGATTTCGCGCGCGAGCCCGCGCCCAACGGCTTTACCGCGATTGACTACCGCGCCCCGGCCGGTCGGGAAACGGTCGAGGGCTTTATGCAAACAACCTCGCTGCGTTCGATGATCGATTACCGCATCATCGCCATGCGCCGCAACGATCGCTGGCGGATCGTCAGCATCGTGGCGGGGGATTAACCCCCCAGCGCATCCAGCACTTCATACCCGAGCACCGCCGCCGCTACCGCTGCGTTGAGGCTGTCGGCGCGGCCCTGCATCGGCATCGTCACCCGCAGGTCGCAGGCCAGTTCGTAATCTTCCGGCAATCCGCGCGATTCATTGCCCACCAGCACGAAGCACGGCGCGGCATAGGGCGCGCCGCGATAGGGCACCGCATCGCGCAAACTCGCCGCCACCAATTGCCCCCCAAACTCTTTGGCACCGCTGCGCAGCCAGGTGATGAATTCCTCCCACGGCGCGCGGGCGATGGCTTGGGTGAACACCGCCCCCATGCTGGCGCGCACCGCCTCCATGCTGAAGGGATCGGCGCAATCGTCCACCAGGATCAGCCCGCCCGCGCCCAGGGCATCACCGGTGCGCAGCATGGTGCCCAGATTGCCCGGATCGCGCAAAGCTTGCGCCACCAGCCAGATCTTCGCCCGCGAACGATCGAGCGCCCCAAGCGCGGTGTCGAATTCCTCGAACACGCCGATGACGCTCTGCGGATTGTCCTTGCCGGTGATCTTGGCAAGGATGTCGGGCGTGGTTTCGATTACCTCGCCGCCCGCCGCCTCCACCGCATTTTCCAGCGCAGCCAGCAGCGGATGCGGATCGCGCGCCTTCGCCATCACCAGCATCTGCGGCACCCGCCCGCTGGCCAGCGCATCGGTCAGCAGGCGCAACCCTTCGGCCAGAAACATGCGCTCGATCCGGCGGTGCTTCTTGTCCCGCAGACTGCGCAGAAACTTTACCGTGGGGTTGGAATAGCCGGTGATCTCGCGGCGCATGTTCGCCGTGCCTCAATCTTCGCCGAAACCGGTTTCGATCAGCGCCACCAGCTCGGCCAGCCGGGCCTCGGCTTCGCTTCCCTCCACCCGCAGGATGACGGTATCGCCTTTGGCCGCACCCAGCATCATCAGGCCCAGGATCGATGTGCCCAGCGCCTCGTGCCCGTCCTTGGCCACCACCACTCTGTTGCCGTCCATTCCCGCTGCGGCGGCGACGAATTTGGCGCTGGCGCGTGCGTGCAGACCGCGCTTGTTGACGATCGTGACTTCATGGCTGTGTCTGCTCATCCCCGCGCCATCCCCATCAGACCGCTTCAGACGTGCTGTCCGAGGAATTCGGAAGCGATGGTGATGTAATTGCGCCCGGCATTGCGCGCGGCATCGGCGGCCTGTGCCAGCGTCATCTCCTTGCGCGCGCCCGCCAGCCGGATCAGCATCGGCAGATTGATCCCGGCGATCACTTCGGTCTCGCCCGGCTTGAGCAGCGAAATCGCCAGGTTGGACGGGGTGCCGCCGAACAGATCGGTCAGCATGATCGTGCCCGCGCCGCTATCCACGCGGGCGATGGCGTCGGCGATATCGCTGCGGCGCTGCTCCATATCGTCATTCGGGCCGATGCAGATGGTGACGACATCATCCTGCTGGCCCACGACGTGTTCCATCGCGGCGACGAATTCCTCGGCCAGGCGGCCGTGGGTAACAAGGATAATTCCGATCATCGGGAAGGCAGGCTCTCAGGACGCGACATGGTGTGTTTTTCCGGGATTGGGCGGGCGATCACAGCTGTTTCGAGCCTTCTACAAGTTCCGCCGCGCGCGATCCCAGATTGCGGTGCAGGACCGTGGGCGAAAACCCCCCGTCGCGCAAGACCTGCGCCATCTTCTGTGCGGTATAGACGCTGCGGTGTCTCCCACCGGTACAGCCGAAGGCGATGTTGACATAGGCCTTACCCTGTTTGGCATAGCGAGGCAGCAGTTCCAGCAGCAGCGCGCGAATCTTCTCGAAGGCGGAAGCGAATACCGCGTCCCTCTCGATGAACGCGCCCACCGGAGCATCCAGCCCGGTCTGTTCGCGCAGTTCGGGCTGCCAATGCGGATTGTCGAGAAAGCGCATGTCGAACACCAGATCGGCGGTGGGCGGGGTGCCGCGGGCAAAACCGAAGCTGGAAATGGTAACGGTCATGTCCTGCGGCGCGGTCTGGGCGAATTGTTCGCGAATCGCCTGCTTCAGATCATTGGTGGTGAAATCGCTGGTATCCACTAGCACATCGGCCCACCGCCGCAGCGGGCTGAGCAATTCGCGTTCTGCCGCGATGCCGGAGGAAACCGGCAGGTCCTGCGCCAGGAAATGCCGTCGCCGGGTTTCGTTGAAACGGCGTTCCAGCTCGTTTCCGGCGCAATCGAGGAACAGCGTAGTGATGGGGATCCGGTCATTTTCCACCCGGTTCTTCACCTGATCGATCACATCGGAGGGCACGAAGCCGCGCGTCCGGCAATCGAAACCGATGGCGAGCGAGAAGGCCTCGTCATCCGCGCCCACCAGCCGATCGAGCAGACGGATGGGAAAATTGTCGATCGCTTCCCAACCCAGATCCTCCAGTTCGCGCAGCGCGGTGGTCTTGCCCGCGCCGAGCATTCCGGTGACCAGCAGGATGCGCTGGCGCAAGTGCGGCGGTTTTTCTCCCATTGCGCGCGATGTGCGCCATCGCGCGCCAAATGTGAAGGCCCTGCGTTGGGCCGGGCCGGGGATTCAGCTATCGAGATCCAGCCCGTGGATCTCCAGCGCCGCCTCCGCGCGCAGCGGCAGCGCGGGGGTATCTGGCCACAGGTCGATCTGCGGCACCGGGCGGCCCAGCAGCAGCGCCTCGCCATGGCCCAGCGGC
>JBGSLI010000033.1:0-2387 GCA_041740775.1 Alteraurantiacibacter sp.
CACGCTGATCGCGGAAACCGGCGGCCAGAACGCGCTGATCGTCGATTCCTCCGCGCTGCCCGAACAGGTGACGCGCGATGTGATCGCCTCGGCCTTCCAGAGCGCGGGCCAGCGCTGTTCGGCGCTGCGCGTGCTGTATGTGCAGGATGACGTGGCGGACGAGATGGTGCGGATGATCAAGGGCGCGTTCGATGCGCTGGTGATCGGCGATCCGGCGCGGCTGGAAGTCGATGTCGGCCCGGTGATCGATGCCGAGGCGCAAGCCAAATTGCTGGCGCATGTGGCCGAGATGAACGAGGCAGGCTTTCCCGTCTGGCGCCGCGCGCTGCCGACCGAATGCGAGAGCGGGCATTTCGTCGCGCCGACGATCATCGAAATCGGCTCGATCCTCGATCTGGATCAGGAGAATTTCGGCCCGGTGCTGCATATCGCCCGTTTCGCGTCGGGCGGTCTCGGACAGGTGATCGATGATATCAACGCGACCGGATACGGATTGACGCTGGGACTGCATAGCCGGATCGCGGAAACCCGCCAGTTCGTGGAGGCGCACGCGCGCGTCGGCAATTTTTACGTCAACCGCAACCAGATCGGCGCAGTGGTGGGCAGCCAGCCGTTCGGGGGGGAAGGGCTTTCGGGCACAGGCCCCAAGGCCGGCGGCCCGCATTACGTTACCCGCTTTGCCACCGAACGGGTGACCACCATCGACACCACCGCGGCGGGCGGCAACGCCAGTCTTCTGGCCGGAGCATGACCTGCGCCTGACCGATCGGCAATTCCTCTGATCCGGGCACCGGAAAGCCACGATTTCCGACCCGCAACAACGCGCTCCCCTGCTTTATTGCAATCGATTGCAAAAACCCGCGAAATCGCCTAATCCGATTCGCCGGGAGAGAAAAATATGCTGGACGATCGCAAACCGCATCTGACTATCGGTCAGATCCTGAGCATGAATCTCGGATTCCTCGGTCTCCAGTTCAGCTTCGGATTGCAACAGGGCAATATGGGGCCGATCTATTCCTTCCTGGGTGCGCAGGAAAGCGAATTGCCGCTGCTGCAACTGGCGGGGCCGATCACCGGATTGCTGATCCAGCCGATCATCGGCGCGTTGAGTGATCGCACCTTGTCGCGCTTTGGCAGGCGCACCCCCTATTTCCTGATCGGCGCTATCATGTGCGCGGTGGGATTGCTGTTCATGCCGCTGTCGGCATCGATCATGTCGGCGGTGGTCTGGCTGTGGATTCTGGATGCGGGCAACAACACCACGATGGAACCCTATCGTGCCTATGTTGCCGACCGGCTCAATCCCGAACAGCGGCAGACCGGCTTCCTCACCCAGAGCGCCTTTACCGGGCTGGCGCAGATGCTGGCCTTTCTCACCCCGTCGGTGCTGGTATTGATGGGGATGGACCGCGATTGGGTGGACGAACACAATATCCCCTATACCGTGCGCAGCGTGTTCTGGTTCGGCGCGGTCCTTTCGCTCGCCACCATCGCCTGGTCGGTGATGCGGGTGCCCGAACTGCCGCTGACGAAGAAGGAGCGCGAATGGATCGAAAAGCAGCCGAAGGGGTTTGCCGCCACCTTTGTCGAAATCGGTTCGGCGATCCGGCACATGCCCGCGCCGATGCGCAAGCTGGGGGTGATGATGCTATTCCAGTGGTTCGCCATGTCGGGATATTGGGGCTATGTGATCTATACGATCGGGCGCAGCGTCTATAATACCTCCGATCCCGCCAGTGACGGCTTTCGCCAGGCGGTGCTGACCAATGGCGAAATGGCCGCCTTCTACAATGGCATCGCCTTTCTGGCCGCCTTTGCGATGGTCCCGATAGCCCGGCGGATCGGAGCGGGGCCGCTGCACGCGCTGGCGCTGGCGGCGGGCGGGGTCAGCATGCTGGTGCTGCCCGGAATCACCGACAAGGCGATGCTGTTTGCCGCGATTGTGGGTGTGGGCATTGCCTGGGGCAGCATCATGGGCAACCCCTATGTCATCCTGTCCAATTCGATCCCGCCCGAACGGGTGGGGGTTTACATGGGCATCTTCAACATGATGATCGTGCTGCCGATGCTGCTGTTCGCCTTTGTGATGAGCGCGGTCAATCTGGGCTTCGTCAACATCGGGCTGGGCTTTTACGATGGCGTGCTGGGCGGCGATCCGCGCAATGTGCTGCGCGTTTCGGGCGTGTGCATGTTCGTGGCCGCGCTGGCGGTGCTGTGGGTGCGCGAGGGCTGGAAATCGCACGCGCAAATCCAGCCTGAACCGGAATCCGTCTGAACGATGGGCGATCTGCTGGCGCTGCATTCGCAAGAGGCGAGCCTGGTGCTGGAGGCCGATCCGCAGCGCGGGCCGGTGTGGCGGCATCTGGGCGCGCGGCTCGATCCGGCGA
>JBGSLI010000034.1:0-4008 GCA_041740775.1 Alteraurantiacibacter sp.
TACCTCAGCGCGCCCGGCACCACCGCAGTGGTCGCCGGGCGGTTTGCCATGGGTGCAAATGCATTTGGCGCGACTCCGGACTGCGGGTTATCCTCACCCCGCTCTGGGGGGGAGGCTCGATGGCAAATCCTGATTTCACCACGCTGTGGCTGCACTATCCCAAGGTTAGCAAACCCTGCGACGGCCCATGGGACAACCAGTGCGCCATCCGCATGAGCCTGGCGCTCAACGCGGAAAAGACGATAACGATCAACAAGAACACCTATTCGGAACCACGCTGTTCTCACGGACACGCGCGGGGGGCAGAATCGCTGGCGAACTGGCTTTATCGCAAAATCGGAAGACCGAAGATTTTCAAGGATGGCGGGCTGGCGAAGGATAAGCTCGCCAATCAATCGGGAATAATCTTTTTCAAGAACTGTTTCACCCGCGAAGGGGAACACCGCCGCATCGGCGATCATATCGATCTGTGGAAGAACGGCAGCGTTACTGATGTCGGCTATAGCGATCCGTCGAACAATGCCGAACAGGTGTGGTTCTGGAAGTTGTGAGGCGCGCGGCTGGCCACGCGCATCAATTCCGCCGCTCGTTGATCAGATCGTCTGCCGGGGTGCGTTGCTGCGGGCCGTCGCGCGGAATATCCTGCCCGGTAGCGCGTTCGAGGAAGTCGTCGCTTGCCGCAGGCGGGGGCTTGGGCGGTGATGCGCCAATGCCCCTCGGATCGAGCGGATCGCGGCGGATATTACCCCCCTCGCCCTCGACATCGAAGCCTTCCTCGCGCGGGCGGCCGATGCGCCCCGGTTCGACCAAATTGCCCTGCTCGTCGATGTAATAGTAATAATCCTCCTCGCCCTCGATCGGATATCCCTCGTCGGGCTCCAATTGCCATTCGGGAAGTTTGAGATCGGTGTCGAATTCCTCCACCGGCCGATCGCGTACCGCATGGCGCATGAAGGCGGCAAAGGCGCGTGCAGGCGCGGTGCCGCCCTGCAGGCCGGATACCGCGCGATTATCGTCGCGTCCCATCCACACGCCGGTGGTGATGCCGCTGGAAAAGCCGACGAAATAGCCATCGCGGTTGGTGTTGGTAGTGCCCGTCTTGCCCGCCACCGGACGGCCGATCTGCGCCGCGCGCCCGGTGCCGGTGGCCACCGCGGTCTGCAACAGATCGGTGATCCCGGCGGCGACATAATCGGGCACCAGCCGATATCTGCGCGCCTGCTGATGGCGGTAGAGTTCATCCCCGTCCGCCGTTGTTACCCGCAATATGCCGTAGGGTTCGACCGAATTGCCGCCGCCCGAAACCGCAGCAAAGGCGCGGGTCATGTCGATCAGCCGCACTTCATTGGACCCCAGCACCATCGATGGCACGGTGGAAATCGCCGTGGTGATGCCGAAACGCCGGGCCATGCTGGCCACGTTGGAAAAGCCCACTTCATTGCCCAGTTGCGCGGCCACCGAATTCTTCGAATAGGCAAAGGCGGTGCGCACGTCGATTTCGCCGGCATAGCTCCCGCCCGAATTGCGCGGGCTCCAGCCTTCGATCGTCACCGGCACATCCTGCACCCGGTCGTCCGGCGTATAACCGGCTTCGAGCGCAGCGAGATAGACGAACAGTTTGAACGATGATCCGGGCTGGCGCATCGCATCGGTCGCGCGGTTGAAATTGCTGGTGACGTAATCGGTGCCGCCCACCAGCGCCAGCACCGCGCCGTCACGATCGAGGCTCACCAGCGCGCCCTGCGCGCCGCCGGGGGCATTGGCCTGGATTGCTGCGGTAGCCGCGCGCTGCATTCCGACATCGATCGTGGTCCACACCTCGATCGGTTCGTAATTGCCGTCGGGCAGCAGCAGATCGAGCTGCGGCAGCGCCCAATCGGTGAAATAGCGGATCGAATTCTGCCCTTCGCTTTCGCGCAAATTCACCGCTTCCACCTGCACTTCGCGCGCCACCGCCGGATCGAGATCGCCGTATCGCACCATCTGCCCGATCACCACATTGGCGCGGGCGACTGCGGCATCGACATCGGCGGTAGGGGAAAAACGGCTGGGTGCCTTCACCAGCCCGGCGATGATCGCGGCTTCCTCCAGGCTCAATTCGCGCGCCGAATGGCTGAAGAAGCGGCGGCTGGCGCTGTCTATTCCATAGGCCCCGCCGCCGAAATACACCTTGTTGAGATAGAGTTCGAGGATCTGGTCCTTGGTGAAATTCCATTCCAGCGCCATCGCCAGCACCGCCTCGCGCAGCTTGCGGCCCATCGATCGGTTTGAATTGAGGAAAATGTTGCGCGCCAATTGCTGGCTGATGGTGGACGTGGCGCTGACCTGCCGATCCTGATCGATGGCGTTATAGACCGCGCGCGCCAGCCCTGCCGGATCGACGCCGGGATGCGAATAGAAGCGGTGATCCTCCACCGAAACCATCGCATCCTTCATCACCTGCGGGATTTCGCCCGCCTCCAGCCATTCCCCGAAGCTGGGCCCCAATTCGACGATTTCCGATCCGTCGCGCGCGCGCACCAGAATGGTCTGGCCGTTCTGGCTCTGCTTGAGCTGAGCGAAGGAGGGCATTGATTGCGCAGCGAAATAGACCGATGTGAAAAGCGCGATCAGGCCCAGCACGCCTGCCACCACGCCGAAAATCATCAGCCGCCTGGTCCAGCGCCACAGCCCGGCCTTCCAGCGGCCGCCGGGTGCCTTGCGTGCTTTCGCCCTGCTGGAGCGCGTGCCCCGTGGTGTGGCCATCAGCCTTCAAATTCCTGCAACCGGGCGCTGTGCGCCCCCGCCAATCCCGTGAAAGAGAATTGGTGCATAAGGCAATAGTAATCGGGCGTGAACGGCGCGCGCGCCTATTCGCCCGAATTATCCTCCGGTGCGAATTCCAGCCCGGCGGAATTGATGCAATAGCGCAGGCCTTCCGGCCCCGGTCCATCGGGGAAAACATGGCCCAGATGACCATTGCAGCGCGCGCAGACCACTTCGGTGCGGACCATGCCGTGCGACACATCCTGATTGAGGGCCACCGCCTGATCTGCGGCGGGGGCGGTGAAGCTGGGCCAGCCCGAACCGCTGTCATACTTCGCATCGCTGGCAAACAGCGGCTGGCCGCATCCGGCGCATGCGTAAGCGCCCGAAGCCTTGTTCTTTTCATATTTGCCGGTGAAGGCCCGCTCGGTCCCGCCTTCGCGCAGGACGTGATATTGCTCTGGCGTCAGTCGCTCGCGCCATTGGGATTCGGACAGTTGAACCTTGTCGGTCATTGTGGATGCTCCTTTGCCCCGATATGGGGCGCGGATAGGTTGGTGCAAAGGGTTCCGGCAGGCAGGCAGGCAAACCGGACCCGCCAGCGAACGATGGCGCACCTTTAGCCAATAGTGCAGGCGGGCCAAGGCGGGGTTTTCATCCAATCGCTGGCCTTGCCCAGGCAGGCGCGCTAACCGCCATTGCATGAGCGACCAACGCCGCATCCTAGTCCTCGCCACCGGCGGCACGATTGCCGGGCAGGCGGGATCGGCCACGCGCCGCGATTATCGCCCCGGCCAGATCGACATTGCCGATTTCCTCGCCGATTTCCGCGCCCTGGGGGTGGATGCACGGCTGGAAGGCAAGCAGATCGCCAATATCGATTCGGCCGATATCGGGCCTGCAATCTGGCGCGAACTGCATCGCGCCTGCATGGCGGCGATGGCGGACCCGGCCTGTGCCGGGATAATCGTGACTCATGGCACCGATACGGCAGAGGAAACCGCCTTCCTGCTCGACCAGACGCTTCCTGCGGGCAAACCGGTGGTGCTGGTGGGGGCAATGCGGCCCGCCGATGCAGTGGGCAGCGACGGGTTGCGCAATTTCGCCAATGCGGTGCAGGTGGCAGCCCATCCCGATTCGGCCGGGCGCGTGGTGCTGCTGATAATGGGCGAAAGCGTGTTTTCCGCACGCGACGCACGCAAGGCGCGCACCGGCGGCACCAATGCCTTTGCCGGATATCCGCGCGGTGCGGTGGCGCTGGCC
>JBGSLI010000035.1:0-1588 GCA_041740775.1 Alteraurantiacibacter sp.
GGCTGCATAGGTGACGGTGGCCACGCCCGGCATTTGCGCCAGCGCGGCGCAGAGCTTATCGAACCGGCCGCGCAGAACCCGGTTGACCCGCTGCCGATCGCGGCAGAGCAGTTCGAAGCTGTGTGAAACCAGCGTGAAACAGGCGATGGCATGCGCGCGGGCATGGTGCAGCGCGGCGGTGATCTCGCGGAAGGAAAGCGCGGTCAATTGCGCGTGGCGCAGGCCCGAAAGCGCATCTCCGACGCAGGAAATGGGCACTTCTATCACCCCGTGCCGTTCAATCGGCAGCAGGTGTCCGGGGCCTAGCCCGATGGCGCAGACGCCGTCGGTCAGGCCGGGCGGATGGCTGGTATCATAGGCGATCGCATGGTGCGCCAGCGCGCGCAGCGTATCATCATTGGCACCGTAATTGCCTGCCCGGAAGGCCACCGGACGCGGCGCGCCTGCGGCCATCAGCAGGTCGATGGCGGTGCCGACAAGATCGACCTGTTCGGTCAGCGTGAAATCCTTGAGATTGCGTCCCTCACGTCCCGGCAGCGGGCTGGCCGGGCCGAGCAGCGCCAACCATTCTGTATGCAGGTGCAATTGCACGTCATGGCCGCGCTTCAGGATCGGTTCCACCACATCGGCCAGCGCGCCGGTGCCCCACAGCAGCGCGGGCATCGGATCTACGAAGAACACCGCCTTCAGCCCGTGTTCGTCGAACCTGTCCATCTGGTAGAAGATGCCGAAATCGCCATCGGGCGTGGCGCCTTGTATCGAACGGGCGAAATTGGCCGCGCGCGTATCGGGCCCGCGCTTCGCAGTGAAGCCCGATTCATATTCGGTATCGATGGTCAGATAGACCGCAACCATCCGCCGCAAATTCCCCCGCCAGCACCCCCGCACGGCACGGGGATCGCCTGCCTTACCGGCAAAGGGGTAAATTTGGGTTACCCGCTCCTTGTCGCCGCAATATGGCGGGTGATATTGCCCGCCAGCACATCGAGCGGGGCATTGCCGCCATCCACCACCGCCTGATTGAAATCGCGCAGATCATAGGCATTGCCCAGCGCGGCGACGGCGCGATCGCGCTGGCGCAGAATTTCCAGCTTGCCGACCATGTATCCGGTCGCCTGCCCCGGCCAACTGCAATATCGATCGACTTCGCTGGCCACCTGATCGCGCTTGTTGCCGTTACGCACCATGAAAAAGCGCACCGATTGTTCGCGGCCCCAGCGCTTGTGATGCAGCCCGGTGTCGACCACGAGGCGCGCGGCGCGGAAAGCGGCATCCTGCAAATAACCCAGCCGCCAGGCGGGATTATCGGCATAGGCGCCCAGCTCGTCCGCCAGCTGTTCGGCATAGAGCGCCCAGCCTTCGGAAAAGGCATTGAAGGCGAGGATCGAGCGGATCAGCGGCAATTGGTTGGCATATTCGCCTTCCCACACATGGCCGGGGATCGTTTCGTGATGCACCAGCGTGGGGATATCGTATCGGCGGTGAAGATCGGTGGTGCGCAAATTGATCCACATCTTGCCCGGCACGCTGCCATCCACGCTGCCCGCGCCGCCATAGGCGGTGGGCGCGCCCGGCTCTTCTGCCGGGG
>JBGSLI010000036.1:0-2094 GCA_041740775.1 Alteraurantiacibacter sp.
GATGCGCAGCGGCCAGATGCAGAGGCGATCCTGCGCCGGTTGCATCAGGCCATCGAACAGCGTGGCCTGGTCAGCCTGAGCGCACCGGGCGGCGGGGCGAGCGATATGGCGATCACCTTCCTGCGCGATCACGATCTGGCCTTCCGTATCCGCCGCCTGCGGCTGCTGGCGCGCAGGCTGTCGCGCGAATGGGATGCCGATCCCGATATCCCCGACGAGGGGCTGGAGGCCGCGCGCGAGCAGGTCTATCGCGCGCTGGCGCTGTATCAGCAGCGCGAGAACCCCGATGGACTGGGCGAGGATTTCCCCGCCATCGCGGCAGCGGTGCTCGATGATCCCGAAACCCTGCTCGATGCGCTGGCCGCGCGGCGCGCGCTGCGCGAGACCGATATCCTGGCCGAAGAGATCATCGCCGAGGCGCTGGAGGCCATGCCCAAAGACCTGCGCCGCCGGGCGCTGCTGACCTATCTCGGCTTTCCTTTTTACGATGTCGCCACCCTGCCGCTGCTGCGCAACGAGGGGATGACCGAATATGATCCGGTCAAGGTCGACCGGATCAGTCCCGACGATGCCAGATCGCTGCGCCAGGGCGGAACGGCGGAAACGCTGCGCGGCACAGAATTCTTCAACTTCGGGGCCTTCTTCAGCCGGTTTTATCGTGAAAACGATTATCTATGGGGCCGGTTGCACGGGGCCGAACGGATGATCGACCTGATCTGTTCGACCGTTCCGGGCGGGATCGAGGATAATCAGTGCATGGCGGTTAAGCGCGAAGCCTTTCTCGCGATTTGCGACGAGGAGGATGCCCGCGGCCTGTGCGATGCCAAGCTGGTGGCGAGCCTGCGCGAGGAAATCCTCACCAAGCTGGGCCGCCAATAGCCGCGCGGGCCGGCGCGGCGCGGCGCGCCTTACCCCAGACCTGCCGCCTTCAGCAGCGCCTGTGTGCTGGCATCGAAGGTTTCGCCGCCACGGGCAATCTTGTTGGCGATTTCCTTGCCCAGTTCCACGCCGAACTGATCGAAGGGATTGATGTCCATCAGCACCGCATTGGCAAAGGTGCGGTGTTCGTGAAAGGCGATCAGCGCGCCGAAGGTGGCGGCATCGATATCGTCGCACAGGATGGTGGCCGAAGGGCGGTTGCCGGGATAATTGCGGTGCGGATCATCGCTCGCCCTGCCCGCCATCAGCGCGGCGCCTTGGGCAAAGCAGTTCATCAGCAGGATCGTGTGGTGCGCTGCATCCAGCGTATCGCCCGCCTCGACGCTGGCGATGAAATCCACCGGCACCAGATGCGTGCCCTGATGCAGCAACTGGAACACCGCGTGTTGCGCGTCTGTCCCCACCCCGCCCCAGGTGATCGGCGCGGTCGGGCCGGAGGGGTGGCCGTCCACTGTCACGCTTTTGCCGTTCGACTCCATTTCCAGCTGCTGGAGATAATCGGGCAGCAGCCGCAGCCGTTCGTCATAGGCGAATACCGCGCGGGTTTGCGCGCCCTTGATCCGGGCATAGAACAGATCGGCAAAGGCAGCGCGCAACGGCAGGTTTGCCCTGCCGCCGGTATCGCGGAAATGTTCGTCCACCCGCGCTGCTCCCTCCAGCATGGCGGAAAAATCGTCCCACCCCACCGCCACCGCCACCGGAAAGCCGATGCTGGACCACAGCGAATAACGCCCGCCCACGCTTTGGGCAAAGGGCAGAATGCGGGTTTCGTCAACGCCCCATTCCACCGCCTTTTCGGGCGCGGCGGTAAGCGCGATCACGCGGCCGGCCGGATCGGCCACGCCATTGTCGGCCAGCCATTTCAACACGCTTTGGGCATTGGTCATGGTTTCGATAGTGGTGAAGGTTTTGGAAGCCACCGCCACGAATGTGGTGGCCGGATCGCAGGCGGCGAAGGCTTCTTCCAGAGCCACCCCGTCGATGTTGGAAACCACATGCACATCCACCAGCGGCAGATCGCGCGCCAGCGCGTCCACCGCCAGCGCCGGACCGAGCGCGCTGCCGCCGATGCCGATGTGGATGAGATGCCGTATATCGCCCAGCGCGCCTTCGTGCAGTGCGCCCACCAGCAGCCGCATTCTTTCGCGCAGCGCG
>JBGSLI010000037.1:0-1779 GCA_041740775.1 Alteraurantiacibacter sp.
GCCTGGATCGCCGCGCGCCGCCCGGCCGGCCCGCTGCCGATCACCACGAAATCATAGTGCGCCATCGTCGATGCCCTTCCCTTCAAGAACAGGAACGCCCGCAGCGGCAAGAGTTTAAGTGGCGGTGGCAGGAGCTGGATCGATCCCCGAGGAGTTCCCCACGCTCCTTCCGTTCAGCCTCGACAGTATGGGGATGAACGCCTAACGCGGCGGCATTCCGACTCGCGTGGCAAGGTGGCAAGGCGCATGAAGCTCATCATCGGCAACAAGAATTATTCCAGCTGGTCGCTGCGCGGCTGGCTCGCGGTCAAGCAGTCGGGCCTGCATTTCGAGGAAATCACCGTCCCGATGTTCGGCGAACAGTGGGAAGAAACCAAGCACGCGGCGCAAGGCACGATGCCGAGCCATGGCAAGGTGCCGATCCTGTGGGACGGCGAGACCGTGGTGTGGGACAGCCTCGCCATCCTCGAATATTGCGCCGACAAGGTCGGGCGCGACCGCTTCTGGCCGAAAGACGACACCGCGCGCGGCATGGCGCGAGCGATGGTGGCGGAAATGCACAGCAGCTTTGCCGCGCTGCGCCGCGAGTGCCCGATGAATATCCGCAAGACTTTCGACGGGGTGACCATATCCGACGACGCACGCGCCGATACGGTGCGCGTGCTCCAGCTGTGGGCGGAAGCCCGCGCGCGCTTCGGCCAGGGCGGGCCGTTCCTGTTCGGGACCTTCAGTGCGGCGGATGTGTTCTATGCCCCGGTGGTCTCGCGCTTCCGCAGCTACGGCTTCAAGCTCCCCGGCTTTGCCGAGGCCTATATGGAAGCGCTGTGGGACCACGAGTGGATGCAGCAATGGATTGCCGGCGCAGAGGACGAGCAATGGGTAATCGAACAATACGAGACCACGCCGCAGGGTTAGCGGGCGCGATCCTGCTGGCGCTGGCCGCATTGCTCCCGTCGCAGGCGCTCGCCTGGGGCGAATACGGGCACCGCACCACCGCCGAGATCGCGCTGGCCAACGTGAAGCCCGAAACCCGCACCGCAATCGCGCGGCTGCTGCGACATGAGCGCGAGATCGGCACCCCCGATTGCGACCTGAAAAGCCTGGCCGATGCCTCGGTCTGGCCCGATTGCGTGCGCCGCGAGGGCTGGCGCTGGGGCTACACCGCCGCGTGGCATTACCAGACCCAGCCGGTGTGCGAGGCCTACAACGTGCGCGCCAATTGCAGCGGAGGCAATTGCGTCAGCGCGCAGATCGAGCGCAATCTGCGCATCGTGGCGGACGAGAGCCTGCCGGGCAATGTCAGGCTGGAGGCGCTCGCCTTCCTCGCCCATTTCGTCGGCGATATCCACATGCCGCTCCATTCGGGCGACAAGGACGATCGCGGGGGGAACGACAATGTCACTGCCTATGGCATCGTGCCCGGGCGCAACCTGCATTCGATCTGGGACAGCGCGCTGGCCGAACGCGCGATCAGCTCGGCCGACCCGCCGCTGGTGCGCCGCTATTCCCCCGACGAGCGCGCGTCCATCGCCACCGGCGGCCCGGAGGACTGGGGCCGCGAAAGCTGGCAGACCGCGCGAGATTTCGTCTATCCCAACGCCTTCGACATGCCGCCGTGCGACGGGGACTTGCCGGAAGAAGCCGCGCTGACGCAGGAGGATATCGTGGCGGCGATTCCCGTCTCGCAAGGGCGGGTGCAGCAGGCGGGCCTGAGGATGGCGCGGCTGCTCGACGAGGCCTTCGCGCCGGGTCCGCTCGAGGTCGAGGAGCGGCAGCGCT
>JBGSLI010000038.1:0-10308 GCA_041740775.1 Alteraurantiacibacter sp.
CGATCTCCGCCGAACGGCTCGAACGCGCGATCGAGCGCGCGCTGGCGCGGCGCGGGCAGGGGAATAGCGCGGCGGACGGGCAATCCCAATGGCTGACCGAATTCTGGGTGCCGCATCGTTCCGAACTGCTGCGGCTGGATGCGGCAGAAGTGTTCCGCATCGATGCCGAACGCGATTATGTCCGGCTGCATATTGGCCAGACAAGCTATCTGCTGCTGCAAACCATTGCCGGGCTTGAACAAAGGCTGGATCCGGCAAAATTCATCCGCATCCACCGATCCACCATCCTGCGCCGCGATATCATACGCGGCTTGCGGCACGAAGGGCTGGGGGTGTGGTGCGTGGAGCTGGAAAGTGGCGAGCAATTGCGGATCGGGCGCACCTATCTCAAACGCGTCAAGGCGATTGCCGGGCGCTAAACCATAAAGCTTTCGCCGCAGCCACAGGCACCCTTGGCATTGGGGTTGGTGAACACGAAACCGGCGGCAAAATCATCCTCCACCCAGTCCATCGTGCTGCCGACCAGATAGAGCACGCTCGCCCCGTCGATGTAGAAGGTGCCGCCCGGCGTTTCGATCTTCTCGTCGAATTTGGCTTCCCCGGTAACGTAATCGACCGAATAGGCGAGGCCCGAACAGCCCCGGCGCGGGGTGGAAAGTTTAACCCCGATGGCATCTTCGGGTGCCTTGGCCATCAGTTCGGCCACCCGCGCTTCGGCAGCGGGGGTGAGCGTTACGGCGGCGGGAAGGGTGCGCGCGCTGGCCATCACAGCATCCCCAGTTCGAGCCGGGCTTCGTCGGACATCTTCGACGGGTCCCACGGCGGATCCCAGGTCACCACAACTTCGGCATCGCGTACGCCGGGAAGGCTCATCACCCGCATCTCGATTTCGCCGGGCATGGTTTCGGCCACCGGGCAATGCGGGGTGGTGAGCGTCATGGTGACCTTTACATCGGCTTCCTCTGCCACCTCGACATTGTAGATCAGGCCAAGATCATAGATGTTTACCGGGATTTCCGGATCGAAGATATCCTTCAACGCCTCGATCACCGCATCATACAGCGCCCCTCCGGGCTGTCCGGGGGCGGCGGTTTCGGGCTTTTTCGCCAGAAAGCCTTCGAGATAGTCACGCTTGCGTTCGAGCTTGGCGCCAGCTGTCTCTTCGGGCGCTTCATCGGGAAGCGGCGCGTCGGATACGCGTGCGCGCGGCGGCTTGCTGACGACCTCCTCGTTCGGCGCGGGGGCCGCGACGAAGTCCTTCCTCTCGGCCTGCGCATGGTTGGTGTGATTGTCCATCAGCCGAAAATCCTCCTGGTGCGGGTGATGCCGCGTATCAGCGCGGCAATATCTTCCTCGTCCGAATAGATGCCGAAACTGGCGCGGGCGGTGGCGGTGACGCCGAGATGCTCCATCAAGGGCTGCGCGCAATGATGGCCCGCGCGGATCGCCACGCCTTCCTCGTCCAATATCGTGCCCAGATCGTGCGGGTGGATATCGCCCACGGCAAAGCTGACGATGCCCGCGCCGTCTTCCGGCCCGAACAGGGTGACATCGTTCATCGCGCGCAAGGCATCGCGCGTCTGCGCCACCAGCGCCGCCTCGTGGTGCGCGATCGTCTCCAGCCCGATCGCGGACAGATAATCGCAGGCCGCGCCAAAGCCGATCGCCTCGACAATCGCGGGCGTGCCCGCTTCGAACCTTTGCGGCGCGGGGGCAAAAGTGGTGCCATCGAAGGCCACCTTGTCGATCATCGCCCCGCCGCCCTGCCACGGCGGCATGGCGTCAAGCAGGCCTTTCTTCCCCCACAGCGCGCCGATGCCAGTGGGGCCGTAAAGCTTGTGCGCGGAAAAGGCGTAGAAATCGCAATCGAGCGCTTCCACATCCACCGGCAGGCGCGGCACCGCCTGGCACCCATCGAGCAGCAGGCACGCGCCCACGTTGCGGGCAAGTTTTGCCGCCCGTTTCGCATCGAGCACAGAGCCAAGCACGTTCGACACATGGGCAAGCGCGATCATGTCGAAATCGGTGGTGAGCATCGCCTCTGCCGCATCCAGATCGATCCGGCCATCAGGGGTCAATGGGCATACGTCCACCTGCCAGCCGGCAAGTTGCCACGGCACGATGTTGGAATGATGCTCCAGCTGGCTGAGCAAAACACGGCGCGGCCTGTCCCCGCAGGCCGGAAAGCATTGCGCGACCAGATTGATCGCCTCGGTCGCCCCGCGCGTGAACACCAGCTCGCTTTCCGTCCCTCCGATGAAATGCGCCACCTTGCGCCGCGCTGCTTCGAAGGCGAGCGTCATTTCCGCCGAACGGGCATAGACCCCGCGATGGACGGTGGCGTAATCCACGCCCAGCGCGCGCGCCACGGCATCGATCACCACTTGCGGCTTCTGCGCGGTGGCGGCGCTGTCAAGATAATGCCACGGCGCACCGCTGGCGGTGAAAAGTCCGGGGAAATCGCGCTTCACATCCGCAATGTGCGCCCCCGCGAAGGCGGGGGCATCAGGCGCGGATGCGCTCGTTCGAGACTGATCTCCGCCTGCGCGGGGATTCAGGGTGGAAAAGGTGCTCACGCCCGCTCCCCCAGCACATCGAGCGCCGCCGTCAGCAGTCGCTCGGCTTCGGATTCGTCGTCCAAAGCGGCAAAAGCATCGGCAATGAAGGCGCGGATCAGCAGCGCACGGGCAACGTCGGGCGCAAGGCCGCGGCTGGCCATGTAGAAGCGCGCCGCCTCGTCCATCTGGCCGATCGCCGCGCCGTGCGCGCATTTCACATCATCGGCGAAAATCTCCAGTTCCGGCCGGGCATTGGCCGAAGCACCCTTTTCCAGAATCAGCGCCTTGAAATCCTGCGCCGCATCGGTCTGCTGCCCGGCCCGGCCGACGTTGATTGCGCCGAGGAAATTGCCGGTCGCCTGCCCCCAATGCACGCTGCGCACCACCTGATTGCTGGTGGCGGCGGGGGCATCATGCGCCGTTCGGGTGACGATCTCGCGCACCGGCCCGCCGTCCCTCGGCCCGCCACCGATGGTGACCCCGCCGAATTCGAAATGCGCTGCTTTGCCAAGATCGATCTCGATTTCGACGCGGGTGTAATCATCGCCCGCGATCACCACGAACAATTCCGCCCGCGCACCTTCGCCCACGCTGAGCCGGATGCGGTGGAGTTCGGGCGTATCGCTGCCCACCACCATGCAGTGGCGAAGGGTTTCTCCGGGCGCGAGAGCGATGTCCTCCCAGCAATCGAGCGCAGCGATACCGAGCCGCTCGACCGCGCCGATATCGGCGTAGCGCCAGGCTTCGTCGCGCGCGGTTGGCAGGGTGGTGGGAAGCGCAGTCATGCGGCCATCACCTCGTCATAGCCTCCCGCTTCGAGCTGGTGCGCAAGATCGGCGTCGCCGGTCTTCACGATCTGGCCCTTCGCAAGGATATGCACGAAATCTGGCCGCACGTAATCGAGCAGGCGCTGGTAATGGGTGATCAGCAGCACGCCCTTGTCAGTGTGGCGCATGATCGCATTGATCCCCTCGCCCACTACCTTGAGTGCATCGATATCCAGCCCGCTGTCGGTTTCATCGAGCACCGCAAATTGCGGATCGAGGATGCCCATCTGCACCATTTCGTTGCGTTTCTTCTCGCCACCCGAAAAGCCCACGTTCACCGGGCGTTTGAGCATGTCCATATCGAGCTTGAGCAGGCCCGCCTTTTCGCGCGCCAGCTTGAGGAAATCGCTGCCCGAAAGCGGCTCTTCCCCGCGTGCCTTGCGCTGCGAGTTCAATGCCTCACGCAGGAATTGCAGATTGGAAACGCCGGGAATTTCCACCGGATACTGGAACCCGAGGAAGAAGCCGGCGGCGGCGCGTTCGTGCGGTTCCAGCGCCAGCAGATCCTGCCCCATGAAGCTGACCGAGCCTTGCGTCACTTCGTAACCGGGCCGCCCGCCCAGCACATAGGCGAGCGTGGATTTTCCCGCGCCGTTCGGCCCCATGATCGCATGCACCTCGCCCGCGCCCACTTCGAGCGTGAGGCCGTTGAGGATCGGTTTGCCGTCTATTTCGGCGTGGAGGTCGGTAATGTTCAGCATGTCAATTCTTTCATTGCCGTTCTGGCCGCGCCTTGGGCGCGCTGTTGCGCTGGTGTTCGCGGCGTGCGGAGCCCTTGTCGGCGATGCGCAGCCGCATTCCGGCGGCGATGCGCGGGAGCACGGTATCGATGTTTTCAAGGATATCGGCGGCCTTGATCCGCATCACCCTTATGCCCACCGATTCGAGGCTCTTGTCGCGGCGGCGGGCGAGCTTTTCGTCCTGATCGGGCTCGTCGATCACGATCGCCATGCCCAGATTGTGGCAGTTGAAATCGACAATCGCGCTGCCCACCACCGCGTGGCGGGTGAATTTGTAGCGCCCGAAATCGGCCTTGGCGAACCGCGCCGCCAGCGCCTTGTGCGCTTCGGTCGAGAACCGCCGCATCTCGCGCGCCCGTTCATGCAGCGCATCGAGCCGCGAATCGGAAATCTCCCACCCACGGCCCTTTTTCTTGAGCGCGGGGGCTTCGGCGGGTTGTTCCGAGGGATCGGGGAGGGCGAGGGTTTTACGGGTTGTCATCACGTATTCCTTGGAAGTGTCGTCCACCGGTGCGCCGTTGATGTGTTCGCTTTCTTGCGGCCGCAATGCCAGAGCCGCATCGAGCACCACTATTCCATCGCCGGATGTGAGAGGGTTGCGAAATACCTTGTCGCCGGTGTTGACGAAGTTCGACATCACCCAACCCTCCCAAATTCGTCATTGCGAGGAGCCGCAGGCGACGCGGCAATCCAGTCCCGCCGTCCCGATAAGTCGCAATAGCCGGACTGGATTGCTTCGCTGCGCTCGCAATGACGAAGGGAAGGAATGCCCATCACCCCACACTCCCTTCAAGCGAGATCGCCAGCAGCTTCTGCGCTTCGACGGCAAATTCCATCGGCAGTTCTTTCAGCACTTCCTTGGCGAAGCCGTTGACGATCAGCGCCACGGCTTCCTCCTGCGCCAGCCCGCGCTGCATCGCGTAGAACAGCTGGTCGTCGGAAATCTTCGAGGTCGTCGCCTCGTGCTCGATTTGCGCGCTGGGGTTCTTCACTTCGATATAGGGCACGGTATGCGCGCCGCATTGATCGCCCAGCAGCAGCGAATCGCACTGGGTGAAATTGCGCACATTGTCCGCATTGGCGCCCACCCGCACCAGTCCGCGATAGGTGTTGTTGCTCTTGCCCGCCGAAATGCCCTTGGAGATGATCGTCGAGCGGCTGCCACGCCCGTTGTGGATCATCTTGGTGCCGGTGTCGGCCTGCTGGTAATTGTTGGTGACGGCGACCGAGTAGAACTCGCCCACCGAATCCTCGCCATTCAGAACGCAAGAAGGATATTTCCACGTCACCGCGCTGCCGGTTTCCACCTGCGTCCACGAAATCTTCGAGCGCGCGCCCTGGCACAGCCCGCGCTTGGTGACGAAATTGTAGATCCCGCCCTTGCCTTCGGCATTGCCCGGATACCAGTTCTGCACCGTCGAATATTTGATCTCGGCATCGTCCAGCGCCACCAGTTCCACCACTGCGGCGTGGAGCTGGTTTTCGTCGCGCATCGGCGCGGTGCAGCCTTCCAGATAGCTGACATAGCTGCCCTTTTCGGCTATGATCAGCGTGCGTTCGAACTGGCCGGTGTTCTCCGCATTGATGCGGAAATAGGTGGAAAGTTCCATCGGGCAGCGCACGCCTTCGGGGATATAAACGAAGGTGCCGTCCGAAAAGACCGCGCAATTCAACGTGGCGAAGAAATTGTCGTGCTGCGGAACCACTCTGCCCAGCCACTTCTTCACCAGATCGGGATATTCGCGGATCGCCTCCGATATGCTGCGGAAGATCACGCCTGCCTTTTCCAGTTCGGCGCGGAAGGTGGTGGCGACGCTGACCGAATCGAACACCGCATCCACCGCCACCTTGCGCGCGCCTTCGACGCCCGCGAGCACTTCCTGTTCGGCAATCGGGATGCCCAGCTTGTCGTAAACCGCCTTGATTTCGGGATCGAGTTCGTCGAGCGAGCCGAGCACCGGCTTCTTTTTCGGCTCGGCGTAATAGAAGGCGTCCTGGTAATCGATCCTGGGATAGCCGACCTTGGCCCAGTCCGGTTCTGCCATCGTCTGCCACAGGCGGAAGGCTTTCAGCCGCCAGTCGAGCATCCATTGCGGCTCGTTCTTCTTGGCCGAGATGAAGCGCACGGTGTCTTCGGTAAGGCCCTTGGGGGCAAATTCCTGTTCGATATCCGACGCCCAGCCGTGTTCGTAATCGGCCGCCCTGGCGGCGGCTTCGCGCGCGTCACGGTCGGTTTCCGGGCGGTCTTGAATTTTTACCTGTTCGGTCATGCCACTTCCGGTTCTGTCATGGGCGGTTCTGCCAAGGGACCGCGCGCAAGCTGGACCAGCGAGATATCCGCCAGCGCCCCGCGCAGCGCCGCATTGACCAGCGGCCAGTGCGGCTTGACGCTGCAATTGTGATCCACCGCGCAATCGTGCCCGTCGATGCAGGCGGTCAGCGCGATCGGCCCTTCCACCGCCTCGACAATATCGGCCAGGCTGATTGCGGCCGCCGGGCGCGCCAGCTGCAATCCGCCGCCCGCGCCGCGCGTGGAACGCAGCAATCCGGCGGCGGTGAGCTTGCTGACGACTTTCTGCACCGTGGGCACGGGCAGGCCGGTTTCCGCCGCCAGCTCAGCCGCACTCGTCCTGCCGCCGCCGCAATGGCGGGCAGCCGCACTCATGGTGACGACGGCATAATCGGCAAGGTTTGACAGGCGCATCTGTTCGCAGCAGTTCTTAATCGGACCAAATCGATCCGATTAACCACTTATGCAGGGGCATCCGTAAATCAAGCCGAAATGGCTTGTTGCGAGTCGTTAGCATTTCGATTTGTGAAGCCGCCTCCGCGGCTTCATCCTCGCTATGCGCGCAGCAAAGCTGCGCCCGCTGCGGGCGGCCAGTCGGCCTTGCGGTCAGCTGCGCCGCCCGGGTCGTGGTTTTTCAATTCCCCTACGTCTGCTGTGCTATCCACGCATCGACCTGCTCCTCCAGCACGTCCAGCGGGACCGGGCCGTTCACCAGCACCACCTCGTGGAAGGCGCGGATGTCGAAATCCTCGCCCAGCGCCTCCTGCGCCCTTGCGCGCAGTTCCATGATCTTCAGCTTGCCGATCATATAGGCGGTCGCCTGACCCGGATAGACGATATAGCGTTCGATCGCCTTTTCGATATCGCCCGCCGGATTGGGGGTGTTCTGGGTGAGATAGGCCATCGCCTCCTCGCGGCTCCAGCGCTTGGAATGGATGCCGGTGTCCACCACCAGCCGCGCCGCGCGCCACAATTCCATCTGCAACCGCCCGAAATCCGCATAGGGATCGGTGTAGAAGCCCATGTCCTTGCCCAGTTCCTCCGAATAGAGGCCCCAGCCTTCGGTATAGGCGGTAAAGCCGCCAAAGCGGCGGAACGGCGGCAGATCGCCCAGCCCGGTCTGTATGGCGCGCTGCATGTGGTGGCCGGGCAGCCCTTCGTGATAGGCCAGCGCCTCCAGCTCATTGCGGCTCATATCATTGAGATTGTAGAGATTGACGTAATAGGTGCCGGGGCGCGATCCATCGGGCGCGGGGCTTTGGTAAAAGGCCTTGCCCGCGCTCTGTTCACGGAAGGCTTCCACCGCTTTTACCTGCAATTCATATTGCGGCAGGGTGATGAAGAATTGCGGCAGGCGCGCGGTCATCGCATCGAGCACGGAGGAGACTTCGGCCAGATAATCTTCGCGGCTGGTGTGATAAAAGCGCGGATCGCTGCGGGTAAAGGCGAAGAAATCCTGCAAATCGCCCTCGAACCCGACCTGCGCCATGATCGCGCGCATTTCCCCGTGGATACGCGCGACTTCGCCAAGGCCGATGGCGTGGATTTCCTCTGCGGTCAGATCGGTGGTGGTGTAAAATTGCAGCAGCGCATCGTAATATTGAGCGCCCTGCGGCAGGCGCCAGATGCCGTCATCGGTGGGCGCGATCGTCTGCTGGCGCAGCATTTCGGCGCGCAGCCGTTCATAGGCAGGAGCGGCCTGCGCCTGCCAGGCGGTCTCGGCGGCGGATATCAGGCTGCCGCTTTCGTCTTCAGGCAGTTCGAGCGCGGCCACCTTGCTGCGGAAATCCTCCAGCACGGCGTTGTCCATCCCGGCATCGAGCAGGTTCTGGATATCGGACAGGACATAAGGATAGACCCAGTCGGGCGGCATCACGCCGTTCGCGGCGCGTTCGGCCGAGCGGGAGATCAGCACATCCATCAGCGGGCCGATCCCCGCGATCCGATCGACATAGGCGCGCGCGTGCGAGGCATCGGTTACCGTATGGGTATTGATGAGGAAGGCCGGAATGCCGCTTTGTTCGCCGTTCATCTGATCGAAGAAGAAGCCGTATTCGCGATAAGGATCGAGCAATTCGGCGCGCGCCGCCGATGCTTCGAACAGGCGATAGGACAAGGCATCCTGCCCGCTCAGCGCGGCCAGATCATATTCTGCCCGCATCCGCGCCAGATAATCCCGCCGCAATGCCTGTTCGGCATCGTCGGCGGCGGCGGAAGCATCGTTCCACGATCCGTAATCCCCGTCGCGAATCCCGCGATAGGCCTTGCCCTGCGGCGATAGCGCCAGGCTGGCCGCGTCATACTGGTCGAAAAAACTGCCGATACTGGCCGGAACCGCCGCCGGGGATTGTGTCGCGGAACCGGCGGATTGTGCGGTGGCAGAGCCTTCAGCGTGTGGTGTAGCGCAGGCAGCGAGCGCCAGCGTGGCGGCGACAAGCGCGGTGGTGCGGATCAAGGGGGGCTTCATTTTGTGACCTTTCGACTGTTGCCAAAGACCTAAGAGAAACCGGGAGGTGAGGGAAGGGCGGACAAAAAAAGGGGGCGGCAACCGAAACCGGCTGCCGCCCCTTGAAAGTGGAGAACTCGTGACGCGTGGCGTTCCGAGCCCTTCGGGTCGCATGGCCCGTATAGGCGATTCGTGTGACAATTGCTTGTAGAAAGGCGACAGAAATTTCCACCAAGATCGATTCCGGATGTAACTGGGTGCTTTTCGTTGCGCTTCAGCCCCCCGCACTGGCATGAAGGCCCATGCTTTACCGGCTGCTGCGCCCTGCCCTGTTCATGCTCGATCCCGAACGCGCGCACGGCTGCGCGATTGCCGCACTGAAACTGCTGCCCGCTTGCAGACCGGTGCCTACGGGCGGCAGGCTGGCGATCGAGGTGGCGGGCGTGGCTTTTCCCAACCCGCTGGGCATGGCTGCCGGGTTCGACAAGGATGTCGAGGTTCCCGATGCGCTGCTGGGGCTGGGTTTCGGGCATGTCGAAGTCGGCTCTCTCACTCCGCGTCCGCAGGCGGGCAATCCAAGGCCGCGGCTGTTCCGCCTCACCCGTGATCGCGCGATCATCAACCGGATGGGGTTCAACAATGGCGGGCTGGAAGCGGGCCACGCCCGGTTGGTGGGCCGAAAAGGGGGGCCGTGCGGGATCGTGGGGGTGAATGTGGGGGCGAACAAGGATTCGGCCGATCGCATCGCCGATTACATCACCGGCATCGCCGCAATGGCCGATGTGGCCGATTACATCACCGTCAATATCAGCTCTCCCAACACGCCGGGGCTGCGCGATCTGCAGGCCGGGGGCGAACTGGAAAATCTGCTTGCGGCCATCGCCGCGCAACGTGCGCCGGGCGATCCACCGGTTTTCCTCAAGGTTGCGCCCGATCTGGCCGATGGCGATCACGAGCGGATCGTGCGCGCCGCCGTGGACCATGGCATCGCCGCGCTGATCATTGCCAATACCACGGTCTCGCGCCCGAAGCTCGTATCGAAGGATGCGGGGCAGGCGGGCGGATTGTCCGGCGAACCCTTGCGCGAACTGGCGCTGGCGCAATTGCGCCGCTTCCGCGCCATCGCGGGCAATGATCTGCCGCTGATCGGCGTGGGCGGCATAGCCAATGCGCAGGACGCCTGGGAACGCATCCGCGCCGGGGCCAGCCTGGTGCAGCTTTACAGCGCGATGATCTATCGCGGCCCCGCCATCGCCCGCGAAGTGACCGACGGGCTGGAGGCGCTGATGGCGCGCGATGGCTTCGCCACGATTGCAGATGCGGTAGGAAGCGAATAGCAGGCACCGCATGATCATGCCCCGCACCATGCTTGCCCCCCTTGCATTCGCGCTGCTGGCCGCGTGCCAGACTGCCGATCTTGCGCCCCCTGCAACCGCGCCCGCTCCTT
>JBGSLI010000039.1:0-9612 GCA_041740775.1 Alteraurantiacibacter sp.
GCGGCTTTGCGCAAGGGCTGGTGCTGCCAGTGGATGGGGCGGTGGAAGCAGACGGCGCGCTGACGCTGTGGAACGGCTGCCGCGAAATGGGCTTCGATCGCCTGACCCTGGCCAACATGACGCTTTCCCGGCACAGGCTGACCCTATGCCCCCCAAAGGGCCGCCCGATCCTGCGTTACGGCCCCGGCGGGCTGCAACTGGCGGCAGGTGCCAGCGCGCTCGATCTGGCGGGGGAACTGGCCGATACACCGATACATTTGCGCAGCGGGGCGGTGGGGCTGGCCTGGCCCGGCGCCATGTCCGCGCACGATATCGCGGTCACGCTCGGCCCGGAAGGCAATGCCCAGCGGTTCATCATCAGCGAAATGCAAGCGCGGCTCACCCCCGGCGATATCGGCGGCAGTTTTGCAGGGGCCGATGTGTTTCTCGCCAGCGTCCCGCTCGATCTGCGCGATGCGCACGGGATGTGGAGCTATTCTGAGCGGCTTTCGCTCACCGAGGCAAGCTTCGTGCTGGAGGATCGCGAAGCGATCGACCGGTTCGTGCCGCTGGTGGCGCAAGGGGCCAGCCTGACACTTGCCGATAATCGCATCGCCACCGATGCGCTGCTGCGCCATCCCGGCACCGGCACGCCGGTCTCTCGGGTGGAGATCACGCATGATCTTGCTACCGGTACGGGAGAGGCCGAACTAACGGTGGACGGGATTACCTTCGGCAGCGATTTCCAGCCGATCGATCTGACGCGGCTGGCGCTGGGGGTGGTAGCCAATGTCGAAGGCACCGTTACCGGCCGCGGCCGGATCGCGTGGAACCCGCAGGCGGTGACGAGCCAGGGCGCGTTTTCCAGTCCTTCGCTCGACTTTGCCGCCGCCTTCGGCCCGGTCCACGGGGCCAGCGGCACAGTGGTTTTCACCGATCTGATCGGCCGCACCACCGCGCCCGACCAGCGCATCCGCGTGGCCGCGATCAATCCGGGGATCGAGGTTTATGACGGCGAGGTGGGCTTCCAGCTCACCAATGGCGAGCGGCTGGAAATCACCGGCGGGGTCTGGCCCTTCATGGGCGGAACGCTGGTGATGCGCCCTGCCGCGATCAATATCGGCGTGGCCGAAAGCCGCACCTATGTGATGGAAATCACCGGGCTTCAGGCATCGCAATTTGTCGAGCAGATGGAACTGGGCAATCTGGCCGCCACCGGCACATTCGACGGAGTGATCCCGATCGTATTCGATGCCGGTGGAGACGGGCAGCTGGTGGGCGGAGAATTGCGTTCGCGCGCGCCGGGGGGCAATGTCTCTTACGTCGGCGATCTGACCTATGAGGACATGGGCTATTTCGCCAATTACGCCTTCCGCACGCTCCGCGATCTGCAATACAACCGGATGGAAATCGATATGGACGGCCCCCTGACGGGCGAACTTGTCACGCAGGTGCGGTTCGACGGGATCAGGCAGGGCGAAAGCGCCGAGCGCAATTTCGTCAGCCGCGCGATTTCGGGCCTGCCGATCGTGCTGCGCATCAATATCCGCGCGCCGTTCTACAAGCTGATGACTTCGTTCAAGGCAATGTATGATCCCGCCGCACTGCGCGATCCGCGCGATCTGGGCCTCATTCGCGATGACGGCACGCTGCTGCGCGAAGCGGTGGATCAGGATGCCGTGGACGCGCAGGACGAGGCTGCTGCTGCTGAGGCCGCCGAGGCCGAACGCCATGCTCTCGAAGCGCTCGATGATCCCCCATCTGCCGATATTGATGAACCTGATATTCAGCCCCCCGAAAGCGAGGCCATGCGATGAAACTTGCGAAATTGACTTGCCTGCGCCGCCGCGCGCATAACCCCTGCATGACGGGGCAAAAACGCGCGAAGGGGCTGGTGGCGATGCTGGGTGCGATCCAGCTTGCCGGGTGCATCACGCTGGAAGCGCCCGACGAGCCGATCGTGATCGAACTCAACATCAACATCACGCAGGAAGTGATTTACCGGCTCGCAGGGGATGCCGGGAAAACGATTGATGCGAATGCCGATATCTTCTGATCGGCGATCTGGAGTTGAAACAATGACGATGCGCAACAGCCTTCTTGCCGCCGCCGGGGCGATATTGGCCGCCGGGCTGGTGGCCGCACCTGCACTGGCGCAGCGCGATCCCGCCTATGCCGCTGCCCGCGCGAGCCAGCAGATTGGCGAGAAGATGGACGGCTATCTCGGCATCGTCGGCGCCGCCACGCCCGATCTTCGCCGCATGGTGGATGATCTCAACATCCGCCGCCGCGCGGTCTATGCCGAGCGCGCGCAGGCCGAAAGCGCGACGCTGGAAGAATACGCCTTCACCGCCGGATGCCTCGCCATCGCCCGCACCGATCCGGGAGAAATGTATCAGGCACCCGATGGAACGTGGCAGCAACGCGGGGCAGGCCCGCCGCAGCGCGATCCGCGGTGTCCGTAACCCCCCGTTCGGAATCACGCCCCGTCAATGCCGCATTGCGCGCGGAAATTGGCTGAAACCCTCCACCCCGCCGGTTGACTCGCCCATACCCCCCGCCTAAGGGGGCGGCGCCCTTGGCGGGCACCTTGTTGCGCGTGCCATTTCCTTGCCATAGAGGAGGCGGCATGAGCGACGAGAAACCCGCACGGGAACCCATCGGTGAGGATGCGCGGATCGACGCGCTCGAACAGCGGCTGAAAGCCGCGCGCGAGCGGGAAGACGAGCGCAACCGGCCGCAGGTCAAAGGCGCGGACGCGGGCGGGAAAGCCGCCAGCCGCGCCTTTACCGATCTGCTCGGTGGGCTTCTTGGTGGAGCGGTTGTCGGATGGACCATCGGCTGGTTCTTCGGCATCAATCCCTGGGCCCTGCTGGGCGGCCTGTTCCTCGGAATTGTGGTCGCCTTCAGGAATATCATTCGCCTTTCCAGCCAGCGCCCGGATTCGGGCGCTGACGATTAAGTAGCGCAAGGGATTGTTAGACGTGGCAGCTGTAATGGCCCCGGAAACGGCCAAGGTCGATCCGATGCACCAGTTTACTGTCGAGCCGCTGCTCGGGACGGACAATCTCGCCATCGCTGGCTACAACATCGCCTTCACCAATTCCGCGCTGTGGATGGCGATTACCGCTGCGGTGCTGTTCATCTTCATGATCGGCGGGATGAAGCAACAGCTGGTGCCCGGCCGCTGGCAGATGATGGTGGAAACCTTCACCGGCTTTATCGACGATATGCTGGAAGCCAATATCGGCAAGGGCGGGCGCAAATATGTGCCCTATATCTTCAGCCTGTTCATGTTCATCCTGTTCGCCAATATCCTCGGCCTGATGCCGCTGGGCCTGCTGGGCGTGCATCCCTTCACCTTCACCAGCCATTTCACCATTACCGGCATCCTGGCGATAATGAGCTTTTCGATCGTGCTGATCGTCGGTTTCTGGAAACACGGGCTGCACTTCTTCAGCCTGTTCGTGCCCGCCGGAACCCCGCTGCCGATGGTATTCGTGATCGCGCCGATCGAATTCATCTCCTTCCTGTTCCGCCCCTTCAGTCTGGGCCTGCGACTGTTCGTGGCGATGATGGCGGGACACGTGCTGCTCGAAGTGCTGTCCAGCTTCGTGATCGACGGGTGGAATGCGGGCGCGGGCTTCGGCCTCTTGGTGGGCGTGCCCAGCTTTGTGCTGATGGTGGCCATTTCCGCGCTGGAAATTCTGGTGGCGGGCATCCAGGCCTATGTTTTCGCTTTGCTCTCCTCGCTTTACATCAACGATGCCGAGCATTTGCACTGATTTCTCAACTTCTCCGCTTAACGAATTTACTTGAAAGGATTATCTCATGGATCTTGAAGCTGCCAAGATGGTTGGTGCCGGTCTCGCCGCGATTGGTGCGGGCATGGCTGCGCTGGGCGTGGGCAATGTGTTCGGCTCGTTCCTCGAAAGCGCGCTGCGCAATCCGGGTGCGGCCGATGGCCAGCAGGGCCGCCTGTTCATCGGCTTTGCGGCTGCCGAACTGCTGGGCCTGCTGGCCTTCGTCGTGGCGATGATCATCCTGTTCGTCTGACGCAATCTGCCGATCGGGCGCCCTGGCATCCGGTCGGCTTCGCCCTTCATAATCCCGCACCGACAGACGGAATCCGTCCATGCCCCAGATAGCCCAAATGTCCGAAATCTGGTCCAGCCAGCTGTTCTGGCTGCTGGTCATCTTCGGGCTTGTCTATATCGTCGTCGGCAAGGGCATGTTGCCGCGCGTGATGGACACGGTGGGGATGCGTGACAGCCAGATCGCCAGCGATCTGGCCGAAGCGCAATCCGCCCGCGACGCGGCGAATGCGGCCGAAGAAGCTTGGCGCAAGCGCGAGAACGACAATCGCGAAGCAGCGCAGGCGCTGGTGAACGAAGCAAAAGCTGCGGCGCAGAAGGCGACAGCGGCGAAGCTTGCGCAGGTCCAGGCCGGTATCGACTCGCAGCTTGAAGCAGCCGAAGCGCGCATCGCCGCCAGCCGCGCTGAAGCAGCGGCGGAGATCGAAAGCGTGGCCGCCGAAGCCGCGCAGGATATCACCGCGCGGATCGCTAATGTCAGCGTGACGCAGGATGCGGCGCGTGCGGCTGTTCAGGCGGTAGTGCTGGAGGCAATGGCCCGTGGTTAATTCGCAAGAAGCCGCAACCGCCGTGGAAGCGCATACTGAAGCCGAGGCGCACGCCGCTCCCCAATTGCTGGGGCTGGAGCCATTCCAGTGGGTTTCGGTAGCGATGGCTGTGCTGCTGCTCATCGCTTTTGGGGGCGCCAAGGTCCACAAGGTCATCGGTGGCGGGCTGGACAACAAGATCAAGGCCATCCGCGACAATCTTGATGAGGCAAAGCAGCTTCGCGCCGAGGCCGAGGCGCTGCGCGAGGAATATGCCGCCAGGATCGCCGGGGCCGAGAAGGACGCCGAGGCGATGATCGCCAACGCGAGGCGCGAAGCCGACGGCATCGTTGCCAAGGCGCAGGAAGACACCACCGCGATGATCGCCCGGCGCGAACGCATGGCGACCGACAAGATCGCCGCTGCCGAACGCCAGGCGGTGGCCGAATTGAAGGCGCAGGCCGCCGATGCTTCCACCGCTGCCGCCGCCCGGCTGATTGCCGGCCATCACGATGCAGCCGCCGACAGGGCATTGGCGGACGAGATGATTTCCACGCTGTAATTTTTCCCGGAACCATCGCCCGGCTCATCCCTTGATCGGCTGCAACCGCGATTCTGGGAGAACGGGCATGTCCGTTGCCAAGGTTACCGAAATCATCTCCTCATCCACCATCGGGATAGAGGATGCCGTGCAGCAGGGCGTTGCCCGTGCGGCCAAAACGCTGAGCGCCATTACCGGGGTCTGGGTCAGCGATATCAAATGCGCGGTGGATGAAGACACCATTACCGAATGGCGCTGCACGCTGAAATTGACCTTCATCCTCAACGATTAGAGCAGGCCCGCAACCGTCAACCGCACCCACCAAGTGGCCGCAGCTGACGGTGAGGATGGCCCAAGGCCTCAGTTCTTCGCCTTGTCCACCAGCTTGTTGGCGGAAATCCACGGCATCATCGCGCGCAATTGTGCGCCGGTCTGTTCGATCGGATGCGCCTCGGCGCGCTTCCTCGCCGCCTTCAGTTCGGGCTGGCCGGCGCGGTTATCCAGCACGAAGTTCTTCACGAAGCGGCCCGACTGGATATCGTCCAGCACCCGCTTCATTTCCGCCTTCGTTTCCGCGGTGATGATCCGCGGGCCGGTGGTGATATCGCCATATTCAGCCGTGTTGCTGATCGAATAGCGCATGTTGGCGATGCCGCCTTCGTACAGCAGATCGACGATCAGCTTGGTTTCATGCAGGCATTCGAAATAGGCCATTTCGGGCGCGTAACCGGCCTCCACCAGCGTTTCGAACCCGGCCTGGATCAGATGGGTGATGCCGCCGCACAGCACCGCCTGTTCGCCGAACAGATCGGTTTCGCATTCCTCGCGGAAGTTGGTCTCGATAATCCCCGAGCGCCCGCCACCGACGCCCGAGGCATAGGCGAGCGCGACATCATGGGCATTGCCGCTGGCATCCTGATGGATGGCGATCAGGCATGGCACGCCACCGCCCTTCAGATATTCGCTGCGCACCGTGTGGCCGGGGCCCTTGGGGGCGATCATGATGACGTCGATATCGGCGGGCGGATCGATCAGGCCGAAATGCACGTTGAGGCCGTGGGCGAAGGCCAGCGCGGCGCCGGGCTTCATGTGGCCCTTGAGATCATTCTCCCAGATCGCCGCCTGGTGTTCGTCGGGCGCGAGGATCATGAGGATATCGGCCTGCTCCGCCGCCTGGCGGTTGCTCAGCACCTCGAAGCCGGCGCCTTCCGCCTTCTTCGCCGTGGCCGAGCCTTCGCGCAGCGCGATGGCGACGTTTTTCACGCCCGAATCGCGCAGATTCTGCGCATGGGCGTGGCCCTGGCTTCCGTAACCCAGCACGACAATCTTCTTGTCGGTGATCAGGTTGAGATCGGCGTCGGCGTCGTAATAAACTTTCATTGCGGGTCCTATTGGGTCTGGATCGAGGTAAAGGCGAGGAGCGTCAGCCCCCCGATGATGGTGATGAGCGGCCAGCCGATGTGCCTGCCGCGGGTGAGTATGGCGTCGGCCACGCCCATCACGAAATGCGCGGCACCAATGGCGAACACCAGCCACGGCGCGTCGATATCGCCATAGGCGGAAAGCACGAGCACGGCGGCGACCAGCAGCCACAGCAGCGTGGTCCAGTGCCAGGCGAAGCGGGTGACATTGCGCGCCAGCGGGTTTTCCATCACCCCGGTGTTGCTCGCCAGCAGCGGCCTGAGCAGGCGCTGCTCACCCAGCACCGAATGCGCCAGCGCGGTAATTGCGCACAGGGCGGCAGCCATCAGCAGCACGAAGGTGGGGTTCACATATTCCATTGCGGCTTCCATTGCGTTCAAGCTCCTTCGGAACCGCGCATCATTCCGACAATTCCGGTGCGGCCCACTTCGACCAGCCCGATTTCGCGCATCAATGCAATAAAGGAGTCGATCTTGTCCGGAGGTCCGGTCAGTTCGAAGATGAAACTTTCGATGGTGGTATCCACCGGGCGGGCGCGGAACACGTCCGCCAGCCGCAGCGCCTCCACGCGGTGTTCGCCCGTGCCCTTGACCTTCACCAGCGCCAGTTCGCGCTCGACATGCGGGCCGGATTCGGTGAGATCGATCACGCGGTGGACGGGCACCAGCCGATCGAGCTGCGCCATGATCTGGTCGATCACCTGCGGCGGCCCGCCGGTGACGATGGTGATGCGGCTGAGCGCGTGATCCTCGGAAATATCGGCCACCGTCAGGCTGTCGATATTATACCCGCGCGCGGTGAACAGGCCGGTGATCTTGGCGAGGATGCCCGGTTCGTTGTCCACCGTGATGGTGAGGACGTGGCGCAGGGCTTCGCGATGCTGGATTTTCATGACTTGCGTCCCCTCTACACCAGCGCCTTGGCTTCATCGTCCATCGTGCCGCCCACCATGTCGCCATACAGCAGCATGTCGGTATGCGCCGCGCCGCTGGGGATCATCGGGAAGCAATTGGCATCCTTCGATACCTGGCAATCGACCATCACCGGACCATCGTGTTCGATCATTGCCATTATTCCGGCATCCAGATCGGCTTCGTCGCTGATGCGGATGCCTTTCCAGCCATAGCTTTCGGCCAGCTTGACGAAATCGGGCAGGCTGTCCGAATAGCTGTTCGAATAGCGGCTTTCATAGGTCAGCTCCTGCCACTGGCGGACCATGCCCATATATTCATTGTTGAGGATGAACACCTTCACCGGCAGGCGGAACTGGCTGGCGGTGCCCAGTTCCTGAATGTTCATCTGGATGCTCGCCTCGCCCGCAATATCGATCACCAGCGCATCCGGATTGCCCAATTGCGCGCCGATGGCGGCGGGCAGGCCGTATCCCATCGTGCCCAGGCCGCCGCTGGTGAGCCATTTGTTCGGCCCGGTGAATCCGAAATACTGCGCCGCCCACATCTGGTGCTGGCCGACTTCGGTGGTGATGATCGGATCGCGGTCCCTGGTCAGCGCGAACAGCCGTTCCACCGCCAGCTGCGGCATGATCGTGGAACCCTTGCCCGGCGGATAGGCGAGGCTGTCGCGCGCGCGCCAGCCGGTGATGCGTGCCGTCCATTCGCCCAGATCGCGGCTGCGGCGGCTGCCCCAGGCGGCGATCAATTGTTCGAGCACGGCGGCGCAATCGCCCACGATGCCCAGATCCACCGGCACCACCTTGTTGATGCTGGAACGGTCGATATCGATGTGGATTTTCTTGCTGCCGGGCGAAAAGGCATCGAGCCGCCCGGTCACCCGGTCATCAAAGCGCGCGCCCACGCATACCATCACATCGCACTGGTTCATCGCCATATTGGCTTCGAAAGTGCCGTGCATCCCCAGCATCCCCAGCCAGTCCGGGTGATCGGCGGAAAAGGCACCCAGGCCCATCAGCGTGGAAGTAACGGGCGCGCCGGTCAGCCGCTGGAACTGGCGCAGCAAGTGCGATGCCTGTGGCCCGGCATTGATCACCCCGCCGCCGGTGTAGAGCACCGGGCGTTCCGCATTGGCGATCAGTTCCACCGCCTCGGCAATCTCGTCCGCCGCTGCCAAGGTGCGCGGGTTGTATCGCCTGCGCCGCGGCACTGGCCCTGCGGCCATCATGGCGGTCGCTATCTGGACGTTCTTGGGAATGTCCACCACCACCGGGCCGGGGCGACCTGTAGTGGCGATTTCAAAGGCTTCCTCGATGGTTGCAGCGAGGTCTTCAGGATCTTTAACAAGATAATTGTGCTTCGAACAATGCCGCGTCAGCCCCACGGTATCGGCTTCCTGAAAGGCATCGGTGCCGATCAGATTGGTGGGCACCTGCCCGGTAATCACCACCAGCGGAATCGAATCCATGAAGGCATCGGCGATGCCGGTGATGGCATTGGTGGCGCCGGGGCCGGAAGTGACCAGCACCACGCCGGGCTTGCCGGTGGAACGGGCATAGCCCTCGGCGGCATGCGCCGCGCCCGCCTCGTGCCGGACGAGGATGTGGCGGATGCGCCCAGGCCCGGTGGCTTCTGAAAACAGTTCGTCATAGATCGGCAGCACCGCGCCGCCGGGATAGCCGAACACGAATTCGACCCCCTGCCGCACCAGGCTTTCCACCAATATCGCAGCGCCGCTGCGTTCCTCTGACACTCTATCGCTCCCTGATCGCGTTCGACGCGCGAAGATGCCCTCGCGCAAAAAGACTGACCCGGCAAGATTGCTCCTGCCGGGCCAACATCCTCTCCTTACCGCAGTCCGCTCTATTGGTTAGAAAATGACGTGTCAACCGCTAATTGAAAAATAATCTTCCAAAAATATCCTCTATATTGATATTTTCGGGCTGGGTCCGAAGCCAGCCTGCGGGTGGCTGGTGGCGCAGCCAGGTGAATTGGCGCTTGGCGTAATTGCGAGTCGCCTGCTGGCCGCGGGCGATCGCTTCTTCGCGCCCATAATCGCCGCGCAGCCAGCCGGTGATTTCGGGAACGCCGATGGCGCGCAACACCGGTGCATCGGGCGGCAGGCCGCGCGCCAGCAG